>JAJTZA010000140.1 GCA_021463905.1 Terrimicrobiaceae bacterium
TCGACCTCGCCGATCCGGGTGAATTTCAAGGCATTGGACACCAGATTGAGGATCACCTGTCGGACACGGGCGGGGTCGCCCGTCCAGAATCCCAACGCCTCCGAGCCGATGCTGTAAGAAAGCTGGATTTCCTTATTGCCGGCAATGATTCCAAAGGGTGCCAGGGCATCACCCACCAACGTCCCAACATCGAAGACCTCCTCGACCAGAGTCATCTTTCCCGACTCCAGTTTCGAGAAATCCAGAATGGCATTGATCACATCCAGCAGGTGCTCGGCGGCCTGCTGGATCATGAGAACCAGCTCGCGCTGCGATGCGTTGAGCGCGCTCTCCGCCAGAAGATGAGCGGGCGCAAGAATCGCGTTCATCGGAGTGCGGATTTCATGGCTCATGCGCGCCAGGAAATCGCTTTTGGCATGGGCACCGGCCTCGGCCAGCTCGAGGGCTCTCTGCATTTCGCCCGCCTCGCGCCTGCGGGAGGTGATGTCAATGACCGTTCCCACCATCCCGGTGCGCACGCCGGTGTCATCATAAAGCGAGGAACCCGTCAGTTGCAGCCACCGTGTTTCTTTCGTCGGTGACTGGACACAGGTCTCATGCTGAAAGGCCTCGCCGTGCTCCCACAAGCGCATCACCAAATCCCGGAACCCACCCTGACCTTCCGGGCAGAGGCGCTCCAGAAAATCCTTCATCGTGAGCACTCCCTCCTCGGGCAGCCAGGCAAGCGAGCGGGCAATCTGGCTGAAATACACCTCCTCCTCCATGCCGGAGGCTTCCCAGACGCCCATGTTCGCGGCGTGGGTGGCTGCCTGCAGGCGGCGCTGGCTTGCAGCCAACTCCGCACGGGCCTTCTGGAGACGGTCGGCTTCCTCTGCCAGAGCGATGCGGGACTCGGGCGGGCGGGGCTCCGGGGGAATGGGTGTCCGAAACTCGGGAGGAACACTGGGCAGCACACTCATCACTATTCAGGAACCGGCAAGAAAAACCTCCAGTTTGTTTGCCATCAGAAAGCAGGGCATCGGATATCTTTAGCACACATCGGCTTGCGATGCCACAGGAGAGTTGAGATGCCAGGCACTTCTTGTCAGAGTGGATCCATGACAAAACCGCATGCTTTTGTGACAGCCGGCCCCGCCCGGGAGCCGCTGGATGAAGTCCGGTGGCTCACCAACCGTTCGAGCGGAGGGCTGGGTGTCCATCTGGCCGCCACGCTGGCCGATGCCGGATGCGATGTGACTCTCTTTCTCGGAATGGGCGCGACCGTCCCCGTGCCCGATTCCGCCGTGCGGACGCTGCGCTTCGAGACCAATGCGTCCCTGGCTCAGGCTCTCGAACGCGAATCGGACACCCACCCAGACGCAGTCTTCCATGCGGCTGCCCTCTGCGACTTCACCCCCGCCAGCGGAGCCTCGACGGGAAAAATCCGCAGCGATTTACCCAAATTGAGCCTGGATTTGATCCCCGCACCCAAGGTCATCGCATCGCTGCGCCAGATTTTCCCCGACGCGCTGCTCGTCGGCTGGAAATACGAAGTGGATGCGGGAGAAGGACGTACCTCGATCATCGCCCGGGGCCTCGACCAAATGAAAAGGAATGCCACGGACGCCTGCGTTCTCAACGGCCCCGCATGGGGGAATGGGTTTGGGCTGATCACCA
>JAJTZA010000141.1 GCA_021463905.1 Terrimicrobiaceae bacterium
CTTCGGAAAGAACTGGCTCGTCCTGACAGGTTCCGGCAGCCGCAAGGCCGTATGGAAATACGCCGACGGAGACTGGACCGACTTGTATCCGGATCGCAAATGCTGTTTTGTGACCTGGGATCGTGCAAGGGAAAGACCGTGACCGTGTTTGCCGAGGGAACAGCCCACCCATTTTTGGCCAACCCGCCGATCCGTGGCGTCCGGGTGGATCACCAAGGGAATGCCTGGATCAGGATGGAAACAGGAAACACCTCACGCCATGTGCTGCTGCCCGCGCCGTCGCCTCCTCCTGTTCGACTGAAAATTGCCACCGACGACAACGGATTTGCGCATGTGGAGTTCCGTCCCCCAGACACGGATTTGGAGTGGCAGGTCGCTGAAGGGCCCTGGCGGCGGGTGCCACCGGACGTCCGGGAACTGGGATACCTGCCTCCCGGCCACAACCGGATCAATGTCCGACTGGTGGATGCCCGCCTGAACGTTCTCCCCTTGAGCCTGTCAGTGTTTCGGGCGCCCCGGACCCCACGGCTTACCTGGCCCATCTTGTGGAAATTCTTGCCAGCGGACCGCCCGAACGCCGGGAATTTGCCGTGGCGGCTCTCGAAGCCTCGCCGGCCGCCGCCCTCTCGGTTTTGGACGATGCCCTGGCAAAAAACCCCGCCGACCCCTGGTGGTTGGAAGCAGCCCGGCAGGCCTGTGAACGGGCACTCCTCCGGTGAAATTTCCAAATTGATCCGGGTGATGGAGGACTGGTTGAGCGCAGAGAAGTGAACGTCGGTGTGTGGATTTTCTTCAACCTCCCGGATTGTAAAAAATCTGTCCGGACTGCTAACGTGCTGACATTCATGAAAAACCAAAAGTTGCGGCTTGCTATGGTTGGGGCGCGGCGGGGCATCCCTATCAATGGGTATGATGCGGTGACCTGGTCGTGTCTGACCCCGCTCAGCGAAGCGTCCATCGCCGGAGGGAATATCCCGGTGAAAGCCCTGCGCTTTCAGGAAGGAGTCCGATGAATGCATCCACCCTGAGCGATGATGATTTTTATCCGTTGATTGAGGCCCGGCATTGTGATCCGTTTCGGGTTCTTGGGATTCGCGAGCATCGGGGGAAGTGGCATGCGCGGGTGCTGCGGCCTGGCGCGTCAAGAGTCGAGGTTGTGGAGAGCGGTGGCGGGCGGCGGTTTCCGCTGAGTTCGGTTCATCCCGGCGGGCTTTTTGAGGCGCAGCTTCCGGGAGTGGAGGGGGGTTTTGTCTATGAGATAGAAACCACAGGGTCGGATGGAAAGCGTTGGCGCGAACGGGACGCCTACTCCTTCGGGCCCGTGTTGGGCGAGATGGACACGCACCTTTTTAACGAGGGCACCCATTATGAAATCTACAAAAAGCTGGGTGCGCATCTTCTCACGCATGAGGGCGTGAATGGGACGCATTTTGCCGTGTGGGCACCCTCGGCGCAGAGGGTGAGTGTGGTGGGCGATTTCAACGGATGGGATGGACGCATCCACCCCATGCGGAAGTTGATCCCCTCCGGTATCTGGGAAATTTTTATACCGGGCGTGGCCGGGGGTGCTCACTACAAATTTGAGATTCGTGGCCCGCAGGGTGGGGTCGAGCTGAAGACCGACCCATTCGCGTTTTTTGCCCAGCATGGCACGGAGACGGGCTGCATGGTTTTTGATCTTGGTCGCTACACGTGGGGGGATGCGGATTGGATGAGCCGCCGGGCGAAGCGCGATCCCTACACCACGCCGATGAGCATCTACGAAGTCCACCTCGGCTCATGGCGGCGTGTGCCCGGTGAAAACAACCGCCCGCTCAGCTACCGCGAGCTGGCCGACCGGCTGATCCCCTACGTGAAAGAACTGGGCTTCACCCACATTGAGTTGATGCCGGTGATGGAACATCCCTTTGCCGGCTCCTGGGGCTACCAGATCGTCAACTACTATGCGCCGACGAGCCGCCACGGCAACCCGGATGAGTTTCGCGAATTCGTGGATCGCTGCCATCAGGCCAATATCGGCGTGCTCCTGGACTGGGTGCCCGGCCACTTCCCCAAAGACGCGCACGGGCTGGCCCGCTATGACGGAACCTGCCTCTTCGAGCATGAGGACTCGCGGATCGGCGAGCACCGGGAATGGGGGACGCTCGTCTTCAACTATGGGCGATATGAAGTCCGAAATTTCCTCATCGGCAATGCGCTTTTCTGGCTCGAGGAATACCACCTGGACGGCCTGCGCGTGGATGCGGTCGCCTCGATGCTCTACCTCGACTACTCGCGAAAACCCGGCGAATGGATCCCCAATTGCTTTGGAGGACGCGAAAATCTGGAGGCGATCCACTTCCTGAAACTTTGCAATGAGGTGTGCTACGCGCGGCACCCCGGCATCATCACCATTGCCGAAGAGTCCACCGCATGGCCCGGCGTCTCAAAACCCACCAGCGCTGGCGGACTCGGCTTTGGTTTCAAATGGAACATGGGTTGGATGAACGACAGCCTGCGCTACATGTCCAAGGAACACGTCCACCGGTGCTTCCATCAGGGCGAGATCACGTTCTCGCTCCTCTACGCCTTCCACGAGCATTTTATTCTGGTTTTAAGCCACGATGAGGTGGTTCACGGCAAGGGGTCATTGCTCAACAAAATGCCTGGTGACGCATGGCAAAAATTCGCCAATGTGCGGATGTTCCTCGCGTGGATGTGGGCCCACCCCGGCAAGAAGCTGATTTTTCAGGGCATGGAATTCGGTCAATGGCAGGAATGGAATCACGACGAGAGCCTCGACTGGAACCTCGCAAACGGCCCGGCCCACGCGGGCCTCCGCCAGCTCGTCAGCGACCTCAACCGGCTCTACACCACCGACCCCGCATTCTTTGAGCAGGATGATTCGCAGGAAGGCTACGAGTGGGTGGACTTCCACGACGCCAACAGCTCGGTCTGGTCGTTCCTGCGCAAGTCGCGTTCGGGCGCACCCGTGCTGGTGGTCGTCAATGCCACTCCCGTGGTTCGCGAGGGATACCTCGTGGGCGTCCCCGAACACGGGTTTTGGCGCGAGGTTCTCAACACGGATTCGCAAACCTACGGCGGCAGCAACGTTGGCAATCAGGGAGGGGTCAGGTCCAGGAAAAACCGGAATTGTCAGGGGAGGCCGCACGCGATTTCCCTGAGCCTCCCGCCTCTGGCCACTCTGATGTTGAAGCTGGAGCGCGTCGGCGGATGTTGAGCGTTTCGCTCCCGAAGTGGAGCTGCGGAATGAGCGATGCGCTCCGGGTCTCCGTTATTCTTTGGCTGCGGGTTTGCGCCGCCAGCCGGAACCCGCCTTGGCCGGAGATTTTCTTGCGCCTGGTTTGGAGGAGGAGGCTTCGCGCGGTTCGAATTCGAAGCCGACGCGTCCGTCCTCGATTTTGAGAAAAGCGGAAAACGGCCTCCCCTTTTTGGAGATGAAGCGGGTGATCAGGTCGGTCTTGCCCGTCTCGATGAGCTTGAGGACCTGTTCGTGCGGGACTTCGTATTGGCAGAGCGATTTGCCCATGCGGAACTTGCAGGCGGGCGTGTTCGAGCAGACGTAGGCAGTGCCCGCGTCGTGAATGGCTCCCTGGGCGCAGACCGGGCATTTTTCCGCGATCACCGGCAGCGTGGAGAAATCCAGTTGGGCACCCGGTGTGTCCTTCGGTTCGCCAAAATCGAATTTCTGTTTGAACTCCTCATCGAGGATGACCGGCGCGGCGAACGGACGCCCCAACTTGCTCCGGAAGCCCTCGAGGGGCCCCACGCGCTTCTCGGTCAGCAGGGCGGTCACCTCCTCGCGCTCGAGTTCGCGCCCGGCCATGTTTTTCCAGATCAGCAACCCACAGCCGCCCCGGCACTCATAGGCCTTGTAGGATTCCTTGAAGCCGACGCTCCCGCATTTCGGGCATTTGACCTCCAGATCCATAAACTGCCCCTCAACCGATCCGTCACCAAAATTTTTTGCCTTGTCCACAATATCTCGGGTTAATGATTGAATTTGCTCCATGAATTGTCCACGCGGAAATTCGCCGGCTTCCATGCGTTTGAGTTTGTGTTCCCACTCGCCGGTCATTTCCGGGGAGGTGAGCAGTTCCGCGCCGATGCCGCGCAGCAGGCTGATGAGCGAGAGCCCTTTCTGGGCGACGATGAGGTCGCGGCCCTGGCGCAGCAGATACCCGTCGCCGAGTAGTCCATCAATAATGCGTGCGCGGGTGGCGGGCGTCCCCAGGCCCCGTGCGCTCATGGCCTCGCGCAGGTCTTCATCGTCCACCAGTTTGCCGGCCGTCTCCATGGCGGTCAGGAGCGTCCCCTCGTTGTAGCGCGCGGGAGGACGGGTCTGATTTTCCTTGATTTCGATGGACTCCGTGGAGGCGGATTCTCCGGGTTGGACTGCGCAAAGCGTTTGGGTGTCGCCGGATACGGGCGCGGATTTTCCATAGACGGCCAGCCAGCCCGGGTCGGTGATGACCTTTCCATCCGAGCGGAAGGGTTCGCCGCAAACCCGGGTGATGCGCGTGGTCACCTCGAACCGCGCCTCGGGGAAAAACGCCGCAACAAACCGGCGGGCGACCATGTCAAAAACCCGCATCTCGAAATCATCGAGGTTTTTGGGGCTGACCCCCGTGGGAATAATGGCAAAGTGGTCGGTGACTTTGGCATTGTTAAAAATGCGGCGATTCGGGCGCACCCAACCGTTTTTGAGGACATGGGCGGCATGGGTGGCGAGGTCTCCCTCCTGAAGTTTCCCGAGGGTGGCTTTTACGGTTGAGGGATAATCCTCGGGGAGGTGGCGCGAGTCGGTTCGCGGATAGGTGAGGACTTTGTGCTTCTCGTAGAGGGACTGGGCGATCTTGAGTGTCCGGCTTGCGGGAAGCCCGAACCGTCCGTTGGCTTCGCGCTGCAGCGATGTCAGATCGTAGAGCTGCGGCGCGATTTGCGTCGTCGGCTTTTTTTCCTCGCTCACCTGCCCGGGATGCCCGGCGCATTTTTGAACGAGCGCCTCCGCCGCCTCCCGATCCCATATCCGCTCGGCCCGGGCATTCTCATCCGCGCTTTTCTGGAAGTTTTCGTCAAACCACCTCCCCTGGTAGCTGCCGGACGCCACGCCAAACTCCGCGTGAACCTCAAAGTAATCGCGTGGCTTAAAATCGCGAATCTGCAACTCGCGCGCGGCCAGGATGGCCAGCGTCGGCGTCTGCACGCGACCGACCGGGGTGAGCTGGAAGCCGCCTCCCCGCGAGTTGAAGGCTGTCATCGCCCGCGTGCTGTTGATGCCCACCAGCCAGTCGCTCTCGCTGCGACAGACCGCCGCTTCGGCCAGCGGTACCATCTCTGCGGCAGAGCGCAGAGCCGCAAACCCCTGCCGAATCGCCTCCGGAGTCATGCTTTGCATCCAAAGCCGGCGCGTGGGTTTTTGGGTGCCCGTGATCCGCATGATATTGTGAAAAATCAGTTCCCCTTCGCGTCCCGCGTCGCAGGCGTTGATGATCTCGACGACATCGCTGCGCCGGATGAGCCGACGCAGTGCGTTGAGGCGTCCCGCGTTTTTCTCGATGACCTTCAGCTCGAACCGCTCCGGGATCACCGGAAGGCTGGCAAACGACCATTTCCCGCGCACCTTGTCCATCTCGCCGGGCAGACACAGCTCGACAAGATGCCCGACCGCATAGGAGATGACGAACTCGTCGTTTTCGAAGACGTCCTCGTTCTTGGGGATTTTTCCAATGGCTCCGGCGATGTCTTTTGCGGCGGTGGCTTTTTCAGCAATGATGAGGCGCTTTCCGGCAGATTTTGGCATGGTGGCTAAGAGGTCTCAGAGGGTTTTGACAAACCGTCCTCCTGAGACGGGTTTGACGAGTTTCCGAATTTCAAGAGCCAGCAAGGTAGAGGAGACTTCCTGGGTTGGCAACCCGGTTCTCTCGACGAGGGTGTCCATGAGAGTTTCCTCGTCGCCCAGCGCATCAAATACCCGCCGCTCGATTTCCCCCAGTGACGGAGGCGCGGCGGGTTTTTCGAGATCCGGCTCCTTGGGGAAGAGCAACCCGAGGTCGTCCAGGATGTCCTGGGCCGAGAGGACGAGCTTGGCACCCTGCTGGATGAGCCGATTGGTTCCGCCGGACTGGAGGGAATCCATCCGCCCCGGCACCGCGTAGAGAGACCGCCCCTGGTCACCCGCCTGCGAAGCAGTGATCAGCGCCCCACTGCGCACCGCCGCCTCAATGACCAGTATCCCAAAAGACATCCCACTTACGATCCGGTTTCTCATGGGGAAGCTCTGACGGTCCGCCACAGTCGTCATGGGAAATTCGCTCAAGACCGCTCCCGACATGGCGATTTTTTCCGCCAGTGGGATGTTTTCGGAGGGATAAATTGCCGAAAGCCCGCTGCCAATGACGGCCACCGTGCGTCCGTGCGCCGCCAGTGCCGCCTGGTGGGCCAGGGTGTCCACCCCACGTGCCAGGCCGCTCACGACGGTGATGCCGGCATAGGCGAGCTGGTAGGAGAGTTTTTTTGCGCAGCTCTCTCCGTAGGCAGTGGGTTTGCGGGTTCCCACCACGCCTAGAGCCGTCTTGTCACGGGGTTCGAGCCCTCCCAGACAATAGAGGACGGTTGGCGGGTCATGGATTTGTCGGAGTGTCTCGGGATACTCGGGGTCGCGCAGGGTGATCACCCGCACACCCGCTTTCCGCGCACGTTCGAGTTCCGCCGCCACATCCGCATGCTTCTCCCAATCCAGAAGAGTCCGCAGCACCACGCTCCCCACGCCTTCAATACCGGAAAAATCCGCCCGGCGGGCCCCGAGAATCTGGCAGGGCCCACCCAGACGCGCGAGCAACGCACGGATACGCACCGGCCCCAGCCCCGGCAGCATGTTCAACGCCACAAAGGCCTCGGTCTCGGTCATCGCGCCCCTCCTGCGGCAAGGGCCTTCTCTGCCCGATCAAAAATCATCGCCTGCTTCTTCCGCATGGCGCTGGCATCCCGGGGACGTTTGTCCTGCCAACCCGCCAGGTGCAGCAATCCATGAATAACACACAGGGCCGCCTCTTCCGTGGGCGTGTGCCCAAATGTCTCCGCCTGAAGACTCACAATCCCCGCTCCAATGAGGATCTCCCCATGATCAAAGGTGATGACATCGGTCGGCGAAGGATCCGCGAAGAACTCCGCGTGAACCCGCGCAATGGCGCGGTTCGACAGGAGGGAGACCTCGACGCAGGCGAGGGAAAGGAGCGGTGCGTTGGGCCGCGCCGCCGCCAGGCATTGCGGCAGGGCGGAGCGCGCCCAGCCTTGGATGCGGGGGGTATTGAGGGGCCAGAGGCGCTGGTGCTGACGGACGACGAGGTCGGGGGAGGGCGGGGATTTCCTCACGCGGCGGGGAGGGCCTGCCGGTTCCGCCCGGTGGTCGGCTCCTCCTCCGGACGCTTGGCATTGGGGTAGGCGACACGGGCATGAAGCATGTTTACCAGCGTGGATTCAAAACTTTTGCCAATTTTTTGGAGGTCGGCAAAGGTGAGGGGCGCGACATCGAGTTGCCCATCTTCCACGCGGTCACGGATGATTTTTTCCACGAGGTCGCTGATGCGTTGCGGTGAGGGATGCTCCAGGCAGCGCGAAGCGCTTTCCACCGAGTCGGCCAGGCTGACGATGGCCGTTTCCTTGGTGGTGGGCTTGGGGCCGGGGTAGCGGAAGGTCTCTTCGTGGACCTCGGGGACATCCTCGGGACGGACATTCAGGATTTTACCTCCCAGGCGCGCGTCTTCCTGCTGTTGGAGTGCGCGCTGATAGAAATAGGAGACCAGCGAGGTGCCATGATGCTGCTGGATGGCATCCCGGATTTCCTGGATCAGCTTGTGCTTGAGCGCAAGGTCCACCCCTTCCTTCACATGCGAGATAATAATCAGCGCACTCATCGTGGGGGTCAGCTCATCATGCGGGTTTTCCCCGCTTCGGATGTTTTCCGTAAAATACTCCGGCTTGATGAGCTTCCCAATGTCGTGAAAATACGAGCACACGCGACAGATGGTCGGATTCGCGCCGGTTTTTTCGGCGGCAGCCTCCGCAAGATTGGCAACGGCCAGGCTGTGGTGGAATGTTCCCGGCGCCTCGAGGCTGAGCCGCCGGAGGAGTGGGTGGTTCAAGTCGGACATTTCGACCCAGGAAATCTCCGTGGTGATATGAAACAGCGACTCGAGCGCGGGCAGCAGTCCGCTGACCAGGATGGCGGTACCGAAGCCAACGCCGACGGCGGCCAGGCTCTGCAGTCCGATCATTTTCCAGTCGCTCAGGTGCAGGGCCTCCCAAATGATGGGGCCAATCTGCCCAAAGGCGGCGGCTAGAACCCACGTGACCGCCCCCACGTAGATGCCCGCCCGCACCAGTCGGCTCCTGCGGCGAACCTGCAGGGTCAAAAACACGGCGACAAACCCCGTTATCAAGGAAATGACCAAAAACACCGGGTCAATCCGTCCCACCAGCAGCGACCCCCAGAGACTGCAGAACACGGCCGCAAACATCCCATAATGGCCGCCCAAAAGCACCGAGAGGGTCAAGGGCGCAAATGCGTAGGGAACCAGCAACGGTGCCAATTGGAGATCAAACGCGCCGGCGGCAGCCTGGCCCAAGACGAGCTTGATCGCCGCAAGCTGCGCGAAAAGC
This sequence comes from Terrimicrobiaceae bacterium, assembly GCA_021463905.1. Classification (GTDB taxonomy): domain Bacteria; phylum Verrucomicrobiota; class Verrucomicrobiia; order Chthoniobacterales; family Terrimicrobiaceae; genus JAJTZA01. The sequence goes on from JAJTZA010000141.1 coordinate 8,662, forward strand.
ACTCCCAGGACGAGGGTCAGCCGGGAGTTTTCCCGCATGGCTCGCGGATGATTGACCCAAAGCTGCGCCAGAGCGGTCAGAAAAATCAGCAGGCACAGGAGGAATTTTTTGGCGGGTTCCTGCTGTTGTCCGGTGAAGACCAGGCCGGCCAGCCCGAGAACAAACAGGCCCAGAATGGCTCCCCGAACTGCTTTTCCGCGAGACAAGACCCTGGCGACAGGGTTTTCGCAGACAGTTCGACGCTTTTTTGGGGACGCCAGCCCCCGGCCAATCAAATGGCGCCGACGGAAAAAATTCCACATGACTTCTGATATGGGAGGATCTTCCGCCAGTTTTGGGGTTCTGGCAAGCACGTTGTGGCCAGGCAGAACCCCGCCTCAGCTCCCATCCCCGCTCTCACAAACCCAGCAGAAACTGGAAAATCGCGTCCTCGTTCCCAGGCAAAGCCTCATGCCCAAAGTCGGGATAAATCCGCAGGGATTTGGGCGATGTGATTTTATTGTAGGCGGCGAATTGGGTCGAAGGAGGACAGATCGTATCCATCAGGCTGACAGCCATGAGCACCTCCGCGCGAATGCGGGGTGCCAAAAATTGCACGTCAATGTAGCCCAGCCGCTCGAAAATCGCGTCCTCGCGTTCATGCATTGGGTCAAAGTTCCGGAAGAACGTGGCCAGCTCCTCATAGGCACCCTTGGCCTGATCCATCTCCCAGACACGGCGATAATCGCAGAGGAACGGGTATTCCGGAGCGGCCCGGCGGATGCGGGGTTCGAGGGCCGCGCAGGCCAGCGTCAGCCCGCCTCCCTGACTGCCCCCCATGGCACCGACGCGATCCGCATCCACTTCGGGGAGTGCCATGATGATTCCCGTCATTTGCGCGGCATCGAGGAAGATTTTTCTGAAGAGCAGGTCATTGGGGGACTCATCATCCAGGCCCCGGATGATATGGCCGCGCAGGGTCGTTCCCCGAACGCCTCCGCGATCCTCCGAGAGTCCGCCCTGCCCCCGGCAATCCATGGCGGCGACGGTCAGGCCCGCTGCCGCGTAAGGGAGGAGGTTGACCCAACTGCGGCTGCTTCCGGAATATCCGTGAAAGACCACCACGGCCGGGCCGGGCGAGGAGGCGGAATGGACGAGGGGGCGGAGCAATTTGGCGTGGATGCGTGAGCCGTCCACACCGGTGAAAAAAAGATGCTCGCACCGTGCGAAGGGTGCCTGGAACTTGGCCGGCTGGATGTCCACGCGCGGCTCCACCGCCCGCATCTCCTCCAATCCACAGTCCCAAAAATCGTCAAAATCCGCCGGGCGTGGGTTGCGCCCCTTGTAGGCTTCCAGTTGGGACAAAGGCAGGTCGAAGGTTAGTGGCATAAGAATTTTGTTGCAGGAGTGGTGGTCGGACGCAAGCCCATGTGGAGCGTCATTGTTGGTAGGTCGCGATGCGGTTTTTCCATCCGGGCAGCCACTTGGCTTCGTGGCGTCCGGACGGAGCATTTTTCCCCCGCCGCTCGAGAACATTTTCTGCGGAGCGGGAGAAATCCTGCAAGGCGGGCCCGGTGGCCGGCATGCCTTCGAGGACTTGGAGCAGCCCCCAGCCCTGGCCCGCATAGCGCTCGGTGGGCGATACCCCCTCTCCCTTAAAATTGACGTAATCCATGAGCGCGTAAAGGCCCAGGGGTTCTTTGGCCACTCGAAAAAAATTCTCGCGAACCTTTTCGCGTTGGTGTGGTGGGGTCGCCTCCAGCATTTTGGGGAGGGCGCGTTCGAGGCGGAGAGCCGCGTAGCGGGCTTGCTCGGCGATGGTTTTTGCGAGGAGGGCGCGGAGGGTTTTGAGGCGTTTGCCGTCCAGGTCGGCGAGAAAGGCGGAGCGATTGGGCCACGGGCAGGAGCCTTTGAGCCACGAGGGGATGCGGTGGCCGCTCGATTCGAGATAGGCGACCAGTCCCGGAAAGCTCTCCTCAAAGGGGCCCCGGCTCCCTGACGGGTACCAGATAAAATGCGCAATGCCCAGCGATGGAAATTCCTCGTCCCGATTCCAGGAGGTCAGCCCGGCAAGGGTCCCCGCACACTCGTTTTTCCAAATGCGCCGACCAATTTCGTACGCCTGGCGGTCGGTCAGCGCGACCGCCCCGGAAATTTCGGCAGGAAGACCGCACGCCAACACCCAAAAAAGAGCACCGGCCAGGCAGAGGGTTTTCATCGTGCCGCCAGCCGTGTTGCCAGCGCGGCCACGTGGATGGCGATGGCGTCCAATCCTGCCTGGTAGCGGTTCGCCGGGATTGAGGAGAGGGATTCGCGGGCTTCGGAAATCAGCCTTGCCACGGTCTGCGCCGCCGTGGGGATCACCCCGGAACGTGCCACCAATTCCTCGAGGGCGGAGGCATCCAGGGATTCCTCGCCCAGCAGGAGCTGCCGAACACGGTCGCGGCTGCTGCCTTGCAGGAGCAGGAGCACCGGCAGCGTGAACTTCCCCTTGCGCAGGTCAGTCCCCAGGGTCTTGCCGGTCTCCTTCTCCGTGCCCGCGAGATCCAGCAGGTCGTCGTAGATTTGGTAGGCGGTCCCCACCTTTGACCCAAACGCGCGCAGGGCGCCGATAACCTCCGGATTGGCCTCGCTGATAAACGCACCCAGCTCGCACCCCGCCGAGAACAGGGCGGCGGTTTTCATTTCGATGATCCGATAATAGTCGGTGATCGAGAGGTTCAGGTCGAACCGGCGCTGCGTCTGGAGGATTTCTCCGGAGCACACTTCTGCGGTCGCATCGGCAATGCGCCTCGAAATGTCGTTGTTGCTGAAATTGGTTGAGAGCCTCAGTGCGTGGGCAAAAAGCAGGTCTCCGAGGAGCACGCTGATGCTGTTGCCCCATTTGGCATTGGCGGTGGGCTGGTCGCGTCGCAGCTCCGCGCCATCCATGATGTCATCATGCACCAGCGTGGCCACATGGATCATCTCGAGAATCACGGCGAGGTCCACATGGGAGGAGGTGATTTTTCCGGTGGCTCCTCCGGACAGCAGGGCCAGCGCGGGACGCAGACGCTTGCCGCCTTTCCCGCAAACGTAGGCGACGTAGCCTTCCACAGCGGGGTCGAAGAGGCGGGCCTGGGAGCGGATGCGCTCCTCGACGGTGTACAAATGGGGGTTGATGAGATCAAGAGCGGCCGCGAAGCCATCCGGGGTGGTCAGGTGCGTGGCCTCGGATTCCTTGGGTTGGGTTGTGGGAGGGGTTGTTTTTTTCGTATTCATAATTTAGGCGCAAAATTTTTCAGAACCCACCGGGTGATGGCAAAGGGGACCAGGAGGGCGGCGCCGACTGCCACCGCCAGAACCGGGCCGGGAACCACACGCGCCCGACCCGCCGCCACCGCCCGCAGCCCGGCTCGCACCGCTTCCTGCGGCGTCACCACAAAAACCGGCATGGTTTGATAATGCGGCACCCGCCCCGCCTCGCGCTCGGCAATCACAAAAAATTCTGTGGGGATGGGCCCCGGACAAAGTGCCGTCACGGAAATTCCCCGCGGACGCAACTCCATCCCCAATGCCTCGGAAAATGCCGTCACATAAGCCTTTGTCGCCGAATAGACCGCCATGCCGGGCAGCGGGAAAAAACCAGCCACCGAGCTGACGTTCAGAAGGGCCGCACGACGGCTCTTTTCCAGATGAGGCAGCAGGAGCAGGACCAGATGGGTGAGGCAGCCAATGTTGATGTCCAGCATCGCGCGAACCCGGTTCCAATCCCCGCTTGCAAACTCCCCATGATCGCCCCGTCCCGCATTGTTGATGAGAATGTCCACGCCCGGGGCATGAGCGGCAATCCAGGCGGAGAGCGCGACCCGCTCCGCCTCCACCTCAAGGTCTGCCTGACGAATCAGAACCTGGAGCGACGGATGGGCCTCGAGGAGCTGACCGCGCAGGCTCTCGAGACGATCCTGCCGCCGCGCCACGAGGATCAGCGATCTGGCCCAGGGCGCAAGCTGACGTGCGAATTCCTCTCCAAGTCCGGAGCTTGCTCCCGTGATCAGAGCAGTGCAGTCTGCGAAGAAATTCATCCGCTCCAACCATCCATGATTCTTCGACACCTATCCAGCCAAAAACCATTCACGACCAAAGATGGCTCGCAAATCCGCAGCCTTCTGGACTGTTCCAATGCCCCGGTGCAAAACCAGAGCCTGGCCGAGGCCACCCTGCCCGCAGGGGGACGGACGGAACGGCACTTCCACAGAAAAAGCGAGGAGTTTTATTTTTTTCTGGACGGGGGTGGGGTGATGGAAATTGACGGGATTGAGCGGGAGGTGGGGGAGGGGGATGCGGTTCTCATTCCGCCGGGCGCGTGGCACCAGGTTCGTTCGGATTCCGGAGCGCGGTTTCTCTGCTGCTGCGCTCCGCCTTATTCCCACGAAGACACCTATTTCGAGTGAATTTCTCCCTCGGGGCGGGGTGCCGGATTGCTCTCAGCATCGTCCGCAACCGCTCGGGATTTGTGGCGGCAGACCCCGCGCTTCGAGGAGCGGATAAACTCAAGGAGAACGGCCACTTCCGGCGGATTTTCCCCGGCGGCGATTTCCGCGATGACCTCCCGGCGATTCCGTTGGGACAGGAAAACTCTCCGGTAAACGGCCCGGATGGCTGCCCGCGTCGCCGCAGAAAACCCTGCCCGCCGCATCCCCACCATGTTGACCCCACGAACTTCATTGCGCTGATCCGCAAGACAAAATGGCGGAATGTCCTGATTGAACTGCGAGCCTCCAGCGATCATGGCCAATGTCCCAATGCGGAGAAATTGATGAAAAATGGAATCACCTCCAAAAAACGCCCGGTCGCCCACCTCGACATAACCGGCCAGCAGGCAGTTGTTTGCCATGACCACCCGATGGCCCAGGGAGGTGTTGTGGCCGAGATGGACGCCTGTCATGAGGTAGCAGTCATTACCCACCACTGTGAAGGTGTCCGGTTTTGTGCCGCGATGAATGGTGACGTATTCACGAAAAGTGTTCCCATCGCCAATGCGCACTCCCGAGCGCGTGGCCGGATCAAACGCGTAATCCTGCGGCGGGCTTCCCACGATGCACCCATGACCAAATGTGTTGCGGGCACCCGCCACGACATTTCCCTCGAGGACGCAATGCGATTGCACCACGCATCCCGGCCCCAATGCGACCTCCGCGCCGATCTGACTCCACGGGCCAACCACCACGCCCTCGCCCAGCCGTGCACCCTCCGCCACCAGAGCTGTCGAATGGATGTTCATAGATGACCCGTCTCCCGGAAGCTGAAAAATGGCTGCCGTCCACCGTCGGAATTTCCCACGATCACATGATCCATAAACTTGATGAGAAAAATTTCCGCGGCTTCGCGCAGTCGTTTGGTCAGGGCGCGGTCGCTCGGGCTGGGGGTGGCATCCCCTGACGGATGGTTGTGAATGAGCACAATCGCATGAGCGGAATGAATCATCGCCGGGCGGAATATCTCCCGTGGATGGGCAACCGACTCATTAAGCGAGCCCACAGAAATGGTCTCCTCACGCAAGAGCCGCAAACGGGTGTCCAACAAGGCCACGATGACTTGCTCGCGATCCAGCGTGTTCATCACGGCCGCATACCTCTCATAAACCGCCCGCGCCGAATCCATGAGAGGACGCTCCTCCTCCGTTTGCGCCAGCCGCCTTCCCAACTCGACCGCCGCACACAACTCCGCCGCCTTCGCCGGCCCAATGCCCGAAACCGACTTCGCCAGCTCCGCCGCACCGCACCGCGCAATCCTGCGCAAGGACCCTTTTTCCTGGAGCAGATCCTTGGCCAGAACGATGGCTCCCCGGCCCCGCCGTCCCGTCCTCAAAAAAATCGCCAGCAGCTCGGCATCGCTCAGCGCCGCAGCTCCATGACGCAACAGCTTTTCACGCGGACGATCCGTCTCGGGAATTTCCTCGATGAGCATGGCGGCAGACTAGACCCTCCCCACCCGGAATCAAGGCGGAAGAAGGCACAGGCAAAGGGGTCGGACGATTTATTCTGGGCGGCTGCACGCGCAGGAGCTATGCCCGCGATTGCGCGGCCGAAAAGGCTTCGTTCAACCTCTGCCGGATGGCGTCCTCGTCCGGCGCATGAGCCAGAACCGTCACCTGATCCCAGCCCTGCAATTGCGTTTCGCCTTTGGGGAGCACGACTTCCTCCCCGCGCGCGATCAGGGTAATGACCGCGCCGTCCGGCAGGCTCAGTTCGCGGAGCCGCAGACCGGGAGCCCCCTGTGGTCCCGGCAGGTCAACCGTCACCACGTCATAGTCGCTTTTGGCCATCGTGATCATTTCGAGACTGAACAGCGTCCTTGGCCGCGCGGGCTCCGACAAGCCCAGCCATCCGGCCACCAGCCCAAGCGTTGATCCCTGCACAAGGATGGACAGGATGACGACGAAAAACACGAGATTGAAGACTTCATTGCCGATGGCCAGCCCTGCTGCGGCGGGATACGTGGCCAGCACGATCGGCACCGCGCCGCGCAGACCGGCCCAGGAAGCAAACAGCTTGTTCCTCCCTCCGAACCGCATGCCGCTCGTGCCAAGGAACACCGCCAAGGGGCGGGCGACAAACGTCAGCGTAAGAAAGAGCAACAGCCCCTGCCACCAGATCTCGGCAAACTGGCGGGGGAACACGAGCAACCCCATCAAAACGAACATGCCAACGTTCACGATTGTGGAGACCGCTGCGGAAAAGTTTTGCACGCCCTGCTTGTGGACGAACGATCCGTTGCCGACCACATAACCCGCCATGAACACCGCCAGCATGCCGCTCGCCTGGGCCAGTTCCGTGAGTCCGTAGGTCAGCATGACCACGCCGATAAAAAGGATGTAATAGTAGCCGCGATCCTGCGGAGTGAGCCAATTGAACAGCCAGATGATCCACCGGCCCGCGAGATAACCAAAGACCGGACCCGCACCAAACTTCCATAAGAACAGCAACACGGAGGAAAACCGAAAAGCCTCGCCCGAAGCCAGACTCCCGACGGCCAGCGTCGTCAGAAGAATCGCCATCGGATCGTTGGCCGCACTCTCGATCTCCACCGTTGAGGAAAGCTTTTTGGACAGGGATTGATGCCGGAGAATGGAAAAAATCGCGGCAGAGTCCGTCGAGGAGACAATCACCGCAAGCAACAGCGATAGCTCCATCGCCCAGCCCAACCCCCAGCGCAGCACGACAAAAGTCGCTGCGGCGGTCAGGAGGACTCCCCACGTCGCCAGCCCGCCCGCCGGAAGAGCCACTGCGCGGAAATCACTCCTTTTCGTCATGAAGCCGCCCTGAAACAGGATGAAAACCAACGCGAGGTTTGCAAACCGATTCGTCAGCAACATGTCGTCAAAATACCAGAGCTTCAGTACATCACTGCCGCACACAATGCCGGTGCCAAGCGCGATGAGAATCACAGGGACACTCCAACGCTCCAGCCAGACCGAGGCCATGACGACCGCAATGAGAAGGGCTGGAAGAATGAGATAAACGGTGTACATGGGCGTGGTGGTTCCTGCGGCGCGGGTTCGGAATCATTGTGACCTGATGGCCGATCCCCGCAATCCTCAGTCTCCTGGTGGAGCGGGCGAATCCAGGCCGGGCTTGAGGCGGAAAAACACCGCGTAGAGCACTGGCACGACAAAGAGCGTCAGTGCCGAAGCGAAGAGCAGTCCGACCACGATGGTGACGGCCATGGCGCCAAAGAAAACATCGGGGATCAGCGGAATCAGGCCGAAGACGGTGGTCAGAGCCGCCATGGAGACCGGTCGCACGCGGCTGACTGCCGAGTCCACCACCGCATCCCACGCAGCCTTGCCGGTGGAGAGCTGCGCGTTGGTTTCGTCAATCAGCACAATGGAGTTTTTGATCAACATCCCCGCCAGGCTGAGTGCTCCCAGCAGAGCCATGAAGCCGAAGGGTTGTTGGAAAACCAGCAACCCGACCACAATGCCGACGATGGCCAGCGGTACCGTCAGCCAGATAATCGAGAAGATGCGCATGGAATTGAAGAGCACGATGATGATGAGTGCCATGCCCAGCACGAAAGGCGGCAGTGCCCTGGCAAGGGCCTCGCGGGCCAGCAGCGAATCCTCATGCTCGCCGCCCCATTCCATCGAATACCCCGGCGGCAGTGGGATGCTCTCGACCTGCTCCCGGATGCGTTCGTGCAGCGTGCTGGCCAGCCCCGAAGACTGGTCGGCATGGACGGTGATGGTCGGGAGGCGATTGCGCCGCATGATGATCGGGTCTTCGAGAACGGTTTCGAAGCCGCTCACAATCTGTCGTATGGGGATGAAATTTCCCGCCGCCGGGCTGAAGACCTGGATGTCGCGGATGTCGTCGGGATCGCTCCGTTCAGCCAGAGGTGCGCGCGCCACCACCGGGAGCAGCTCGTCATGCTCGCGGTACACCCCGATGGTTCGTCCACTGAACGCCGTGTCCAACGCCGCGCCCAAATCTGTGCGCGTGATTCCGGCCAGGCGCGCGGGTGCCTCGGAGAATTGCGGACGCAGCACCGGAACCGGTTCACGACAGTCCAGCCGGATGCCCTTGGCTCCACCATCCCTCCGCAGGATGTCCACCGCCTGAGCCGCCAGACGCCGCAGCTCCCGCTGATCCTCGCCAGAGAACCGTATCTGGATGCGCCCGCCCTCGCCAGGACCAAGGAGGAATCGCCGCCCCGTCACATCCGCATCGGGGAATGCCGCACCAAGATCATTTTCTATTTCGGGAATCAGCGCGTCAATCCGGCCATGACTGTCCACATCCACCAAAAACAACGCGTAGGAGGAATCGAAGCGCTCCGGCGCGTAGGTGAGCAGGAAGCGCAGCGTCCCTTGTCCGACGCTGGTGGTCACGTGGGTGACGCCTTTCATTTTGGCGATGCGTTCGCGCATTTTCTCGACGACCTGGTCGGTCGCATCGAGGCGTATCCCGCCTGGCAACCACACGTTCACCATGAATTGCGCCCGCGTGGAATCCGGAAAAAAGCTGTTCTCCACGAAACGGAACCCCCAGACCGAAGCCCCCAACATCAGCACCATCGCCCCCACAGAAAGAAACTTTCGCCGCATGCAAAAAATGAGGAGCTTCTTGTAACCCTGATAAATCCTTCCCGCGTAAGGGTCTGCGTCTGCCGTGGTCTGTCGGCCCGCCTTGAGGAAAAGAAATCCGAAGAGCGGAGTGATGGTCACCGCCGTGATCCAGCTCAGGCCGAGTGAAAAGAGCAGCACAACGAACAGCGAGCGCGTATATTCCCCGGTGCTGTTGTCGGAAAGCCCGATAGCTCCAAAGGCCATGATGGCAATGGCCGTCGAGCCAAGCAGCGGCCAGGCGGTTTGCGTGACGACTTCCTTGGCTGCCTTCAGCCGGTCATGCCCGCGTTGGATGGCCACCAGCATCCCTTCCGTGATGACGATGGCGTTGTCCACCAGCATGACCAGGGCAATGATGAGTGCGCCGAGCGAGATGCGTTCGAGTGTCACGCCGCCCAGTTTCATGGCGAGGATGGTTCCGGCGATGGTGATGAGCAGGATTGTGCCAATGATCAGACCGCTGCGCAGCCCCATGGCGGCGAGCAGGACGATGAAGACAATGACGATTGAGGCGACCAGGTTGGAGACGAAGGCGTTGACGGCCTCGACCACGGTATCGGCCTGAAAGGAGATGTGGTTGAGTTTCATTCCCAGCGGAATCCTGGAACCCAGCTCCGCGATGCGCCGGTTCACGTCCTTGCCGAGGGTCACCACGTTGCCGCCCTCGACCGTGGATATGCCAATGCCCACCGCCCGCTGCCCGTCGTAGCGCAGCGTCGTGGTGGGCGGATCCACGTAATCCCGCCGCACGGTGGCGATGTCGCGCAGGAAGACCAAGGCACCCGAGCTGCCGCCGCGGATGAGGAGGTTCTCGAAGTCCGCCGTGCCCGTCCATTCGCCGGTCGGGTCAATCGTGATGGACATTGGCCCCGCATCCACCCGTCCGGAAGACACCACCAGATTCTGCTCGCGCAGGGCGGCAAAGACCTCGGCAGGCTGGATGCCCAGCCGCGCCATGCGGTCGCGCTGCATTTCAATGTAAATCACCTCCTGCTGGACGCCAAACAGGTCCACCTTCTGAACGTTGGGAACCATCAGCAGCTCGCGGCGCAGCAGATCGGCCGTGGCGTAAAGATCGGCCATCGAATAGTAGTCCGTCCCGGTCAGGGCAAAAAATATCCCGTACACATCTCCGAAGTCGTCAATGACCAGCGACGGCCCCGCCCCTGGCGGCAGATGCCGTTGTGCGTCGCCCACTCGTCGGCGCAGCTCATCCCACACCTGTGGGAGCGAATGTTTGTCGTATTGGTCGCGGATGCGCACCGTGACCGTGCTGCGCCCGCGCTCGTTTCGCGAAGTGACGCGATCCAACTGTCCGAGTTGCTGGGCGGCCATTTCGATCACATTGCTCACTTCATCGGCCACCTCCTGCGCGGTGGCGCCCGGGTATGACGTGACCACCAGCGCCTCCTTGATGGTGAACTCCGGATCCTCGAGCCGGGGGATGTTGAAATACGACCACGCTCCGAGCACGGCGAGCAGTGCCGTGAAGACCCAGGTGACCGTGCTCTTGCGGATGGAGGCTTCGGCGAGGTTCATCTCAGCGCGGGGTGGGTGCCATCCGCCCCACTTTCATGCCCTCGGAAAGAAAGCGCACGCCGGAGATGACAATTTCTTCGCCGGAGTGCAGGTTGGATGCCCGGACGCGCATGGATTGCCCCGCCGGGCCAAGCAACTCCACGGGAACCGCAGAAACCGTCAGCGAGTCCGCATTGAGCCGCCACAACACAGCGGCTCCATCCCACGACCCCACCGCCTGGTTGGGAACCTCGAAAACACCTTCCTCCGCGGCGGCCTCGGCCTCAGTGCTCTGCCGCAGAAGCGCCGTGCAGGTCATGCCCGGCAGAATGTTCACGTCGGCGGAGGATTGGAGGTCAAACGACACCCGGAATGTCCGCGCCGTCTCCGTGGCCGATGCCTGGAAGGATTTCAGTGACAGGTCGAAAAACCTCCCCGGTATGGCAGGGAACTCCGCCTTGGCGTCCAGTTTTCCCCGCGCCTCCTCGACATTGGTTCCCATGCCCAGAAGAGCCATGACCTGCTCAGGCACATCAATGTTCACCTCGAGCTGGGTAACATCCTGAAAGACCAGCACCGGTTGCTTCGGGCGGACGCTGGAAAAATTGTCCAGCAGAGTGCGGGCCACGATGCCATCAAAAGGCGCCAGCAGCCGTGTGTCCTCGAGAGCCCGCTGCGCCTCGCGTTGCTCCGCCTCGGCCACCTGGAACTCCAAAGCATACTGATCGAACTCACTGGCCGAAATCACCCCGCGCTCACGCAGTTGGCGGCGCCGAGCCAGCTCCTCCCGCGAATTGACCAGCCGCGCATTGGCCGAGGCCAGCCGCGCCTCAAACCTTTCCGGATCCAGCCGGGCCAGCAGGGTTCCCTTTTGCGCCGTCATGCCCTGCAACGCCGGACGCTCAATCATCCGCCCCGGCACATCAAAGGACATCTCAAAGGTCCTCTCCGCAACCACCTCACCGGGAAAACGCCGGAAATTCTGCGTCGTCCCCTGCTGCAAAACCATCGTCTGCACCGGCGGAACCGTCGTAACGGGCGACTCCGGCTTCTGACAACCCGCCACCACCCCCACCACTGCCAGGGCCAATGCCCAGCCCCCCCATCCACCACAACCCCGGCTGCTCGTCGCGTCTAATCGAATCATCGTTTTTTGGTAATTCAATTTCCTTAATCCCAACCTCTCCGCCAAGCGAGCCAAAACTCGACAAAAATCACCCGACAAACAGATGCACGATACTCAAATCCTTAATGCTCATGGATCAGATTTTACTGACATTCAGCCTAAACCTGCATCCGAAACCACCTGGAAAATATCAGGAATCCATGCCTGATCCCACGAACTATTTTTCCTGCGTCTTGCCTCTCAGAAACTCGCTGAGAACCCTGGCCTGGTTCAGCGGGCTTTTTGCGGAAAAGACGAGAGTGAGGGTTTTGTGCTGTGAGGCCAGTTTTCTGAGTCTCTGAACAGCGGGATTCTTTTTAAGCTCCGCCACATATTTTTTCTCGAAGAGGGGAAATTTTTCCTCTTCGTGGGCGTACCACTTGCGGAGCTCGGTCGAGGGAGCCACCTCCTTGAGCCATTCGCCCAGGTTGGCCCGCTCCTTGGATATGCCGCGCGGCCAGACGCGATCCACCAACACCCGAAACCCATCCCCGTCGTCGGGCGCCTCATAAACTCTCTTGATTCGGATCATGCAAAAAATATATCTGATTCCGACAAAAAATCAAAACGAGAAAATCCGGTGTGATGATTCGTGTGGGATTTCTCGTGACAGAGGGAGGGGTGTCCGTCACGAATAGTTGGCTATGAATGACATCCGCATCACATTGAAAACCTCGAAGGGGGACATCGCACTGAACATTTTTTCGTCGCGGGTTCCCGTGACGAGCGCGAATTTTTTGAATCTGGCCCGGCGTGGTTACTACGATGGTGTTGTTTTCCATCGGGTTATCAAGGATTTCATGGTTCAGGGTGGCGACCCCACGGGGACGGGTCGTGGTGGGCCCGGTTACAAATTCGAGGATGAGTTTGATGCGGGACTCACTCACAGCAAGCCGGGCATCCTTTCGATGGCCAACGCGGGACCGCGAACCAATGGCAGCCAGTTTTTCATCACACATGTTCCGACCGCGTGGCTCGACAACAAACACACGGTATTTGGAGAAGTTGTCACCGGCCAGGATGTTGTGGACGCGATTGCGCAGGGAGATTCGATCGTGGGCATTGAGATTCACGATGCTCCGGACGAGCTTTTCGAGGCGCAGAAGGGTCGCATCGAGGAGTGGAACGCAGTTCTGGATCGGTAGCCGCGCGTCCGGCAGGAACAGGAGGGCTAGTCCGGAGGCGGGGTTGCGTGGGCCCGGTATCCGGCCACGAAATTGCGGCGGAAGCTGGGGAAGGTTCCGTCCAGGATGGTGGCGCGGGTTTGGCGCATGAGGCTGAGATAAAAGTGCAGGTTGTGGAGTGAGATGAGGCGCAGGCCGAGGATTTCCTCGGCTTTGACGAGGTGGCGCAGGTAGGCGCGGCTGAAGCTGCGGCAGGCCGGGCAGGAGCAGTTCTCCTCGATGGGGGAGGGATCTTCGGCGAAGGCCGCGTTTTTGAGTCCAATGGTTCCGTGGCGCGTGAAGGCGGTGCCATTGCGTGCGAGACGTGTGGGAAGCACGCAGTCAAACATGTCCACACCCCGTGCCACCATCTCGAGCAACTGCGGGGGTGTGCCCAGCCCCATCGCGTAACGGGCGCGATCCGGAGGCAGAAACGGCTCGGAGCGTTCGACTGCCGCCATCATTTCCGGTTCCGGCTCGCCCACGCTCACCCCCCCGATGGCGTAGCCGTCAAAGCGCATCGCCGCCAGCTCGCGGGCGGATCGCTCGCGCAGGTCTGCATGGGAAGACCCCTGCACAATGCCAAAAACCAGTGGGCGGTTGGGTTGGCCGTCCCACCAGGCCAGAGATTCGCGCTCCCACCGGAGCGTGCGTTCGAGGCTGCGGGCGGCTTCCTCGTGGGAGCACGGATGCGGCGGACATTCATCGAAGGCCATGACCACATCCGAGCCGAGACGCCGCTGGATGGTCATGGACTCGGCCGGTCCGATAAAGGTGGGTGAGCCGTCCACATGGTTTTGAAAATGCACCCCCTCCTCGGTGATGCGGCGGAGTTTTGCCAGTGAGAAGACTTGAAATCCGCCGCTGTCGGTGAGGATGGCATCGTCCCACGCCGCGAATCGGTGCAGTCCACCGAGTCTCTCGATGAGGGCATCGCCTGGGCGCACATGCAAATGGTAGGTGTTGCCGAGGATGATTTTTGCGCCAAGCTGCCGGAGTTCTTCCGGGCTGACGGCTTTGACGGTGCCCTGCGTCCCCACGGGCATGAAGACGGGTGTCTCGACGGGGCCGCGCCGGGTGTGAAGGATTCCTGCGCGGGCCTTCGAGGAGGCGTCGGTGGCCCGCAGCGTGAAGGGTGCGCCCGCGCTGCTCACGCGGCGCTCCAAACCGTCTGGCCGGCCACGAGTGTTTGCGTTGCGCGTCCGCGGAATGTCGTTCCGTGGAAAGGAGTGTTCCGCGCCAGCGATTCGGAAGCGTCCTTGTCGAATGTCCACTCGAGAGTGGGATCAATGAGGGTGACATCACCCGGTGCTCCCGGGGTGAGCGTTCCGCGGTCCAGTCCGAGCAGCCGTGCGGGGTGGAGGGTGAATCCGGCGATCAGGCGTTCGAGAGAAAGGATGTGCTCGCGATGGACGAGGAGATCATGGAAGGCGGCGAATTCTGTTTCCAGTCCGGTGATTCCAAATGGCGCGTGATCCAACTCGACTTCCTTTTCGTAGAAGGCGTGAGGCGCATGGTCGCTGCAAAAAATTTCGAGGGTTCCGTCCGCGATGCCCTCCTTGATGGCCGCCACATCGCGGTCGCTTCGCAGAGGCGGGTTCATCTTAAAGTTGGCGTCATAATTGCGCAGCCGCTCATCGGTGAACCAGAGGTGGTGCGGGCAGACTTCTCCCGAGATTTTCACACCCCGTGCCCGGGCCTCCCGGATGAGTCGGACGCTGCCGCAGGCACTGATGTGCTGGCAGTGGATGGGTGAGTCGCAAAGCTCCGCAAGAAGGATGTTGCGCGCCACGATGATCTCCTCGCCAATGCGGGGCCACCCGGGAAGCCCCAGGCGCAGACTCCACTCGCCCTCGTGCATCACCGCGCCTGCCGTCAGGCTCTCATCCTGGCAGTGATCCATCACCGTGAGGCCAAACATGCGCGCGTATTCGACCGCGCGCCGCATGACCTCATGACTCTGGATGCAACGCCCATCATCGGTAATCGCCGCGATGCCCTCGCCGACCATCGCGCCAAACGGGGCCAGGTCCGCTCCTCCCAGCCCCTTGGTGATGGCTCCCGCGCAGAACACATTCACACAGGCGGACGCCTCGGCCTTTTCGCGCAGGAGGGAAATGGTTCCGGCGTTGTCCATTGTGGGAGAGGTGTTGGGCATGCACACCACGCTGGTGAAGCCGCCGGCTGCCGCCGCGCGGGCTCCGCTGGCAATGGTTTCCTTGTGGGATTGGCCGGGTTCGCGAAAGTGAACGTGGATGTCAATGAGGCCCGGTGCGACCACAAGTCCCGTCGCGTCGAGGGTGTCGTGGGGAACGCCGGCGGACGGTGCGAAATCCTTTCCCGCCACGCGCCCGTTTTCTATCCACAAGTCGGCGACCTCATCCCGGTGGTTGGCGGGATCCACGATGCGCCCTCCGGCAATACGGAGCAGGCCGGGCCGGGGGTTGATCGCGGTGAAGCTTTGTGCGTTGCTCATTGTTACGAGGTGGTGGGGATGCCGGAGCCGCCCGCGCAGAGGTACAGCACCGCCATGCGAACGGCCAGTCCGTTGGTGACCTGCTCGAGAATCACGCTGCGGGACTCGTCGGCGACATCGCTGTCAATTTCCACGCCGCGGTTGATCGGGCCGGGGTGCATGATCAGGCAGTCGGGTTTGAGGCGGGCTGCGCGCGCCTTGGTCAAACCAAACAGGGACACGTATTCGCCCAGCCCGGGAAAGTATTCCTTGCGCTGGCGCTCGTGTTGGATGCGCAGGAGGTTGATGACGTCCGTGGTTTCAATGATTTCGTCAATGTGATGCGCCACGCGAACCCCGAATTTTTTGAAGACTTCCGGAACCAGCGTCGTCGGACCGACCAGGGTGACGTCCGCGCCCAGCCGCGTGAGCGCGGCGATATTCGAGCGGGCCACACGGCTGAAAAGAATGTCGCCGACAATGGCCACCTTGAGGCCCTCGATGCGCCCGAGCTTCTCGCGCATGGTGAAGACGTCCAGAAGCCCCTGTGTCGGATGTTCATGGGCGCCGTCACCCGCGTTGATGATGCTGGCCTGGAGGCGGCGGGCCAGAAATTCGGAAGAACCCGCCGAGCAGTGCCGCAGTACGATGATGTCCGAGTGGAGGGCTTCCAGGTTGAGCGCGGTGTCCTTCAGACTTTCCCCCTTGGTGAGGCTGGAGGCGGTGGCCTCCATGTTGATGACATCCGCGCTCAGGCGCATGGCGGCCAGCTCGAACGACGTGCGCGTGCGCGTGCTCGGCTCCACAAAAAAATTGACCATTGTTTTTCCGCGCAGTGCGGGAACTTTCTTGAGTGCCCGTTCGCCGACTCCCTTGAAGGCCCGGGCCGTGTCCAGGGCCATAAGAAGCTCCTCGGCGGTCAGGTCGCCGAGCGCCAGCAGGTCTTTATGGTTCCAGTGGCTCATGGAGGAGACACGATGGTGACACTGTCCGGGGTGCCATCCAGATTCTCAAAGCGCACGCGGATCCTCTCCGAGACCCGCGTCGGCAGGTTTTTCCCGACATAGTCGGCATGAATGGGCAGCTCGCGGTGGCCCCGATCCACCAGAACCGCATACTGAATGCGTGAGGGACGGCCAAAGGAGGAGACCGCATCCATCGCCGCCCGACAGCTCCGCCCGGTGAAAAGCACGTCGTCCACGATCACCATCGGTCGCCCGTCCAGATTCAGCGGCAGCCGGGTTTCCTCGACGGTGGTCATGCGCGTGCGCGTGGCCAGATCATCCCGGTGCATGGACACATCCACCACTCCAAACTCAGGCTCGACACCCTCGATCTGCACGATGTGTTGGATCACTCGCCGCGCCACTTCCACCCCCCGCGTGGGAATCCCGGCAATCACCAACTGGGAAAGCTCGGCATTTTGCTCGATGATCTCGTGCGCAATACGGCGGATCGCCTTGCGGATGGCATCCGCATCCATGGCAATCGTCAATTTGACCTGTTCGATTTGTGTCATGCTCCTTGGCCGTCTCGCGGGACGGTCTTAAAGGAAATCCTTCATCTACCGGCCGGCGTATGCGAGGCGGCTCCTTTGTTCGCGCCACGCGGAGCGGTGGCGCATGATCCAGTCCAGCAACGCGCGCTCGAATCCGATGTCGCGCCCGGCCTTCTCGCTCTCGATCCACTTGTGACGCAGTATCTCTTCGCGCTCCGCCAAAAATTCTTTATACAGCGAGGAGTTCCTCACCAACTCAGTTCCTTCAGCCCTCGGGGAATTCATGTCTACACTCACACTCGCAGGAACATCCCGCCTGTCAAATAAAAATCCGGCGACGGAAAATGAGTGCGCACAATCCGAGGGCGCAGAGGGACGCCGCCGTGGCTTCCGGGATGGCTGTCACTTCGAGATAAGGCCGCCATTCTGCTGCCGCGTCGGCCCCGTGGAATGAAAGGATGCGATCCTCATCCTGGTTCTGTCCAAACTGGGGAATGCTGAACGCACTGAACGTATAGCTTTTTCCAAGGTCCGAGAGGATGAAGGCCGTGACATCAATTTTGTTCCACCCCACCACGAGCGCGCTCGAACTGAGGACATCTACGGTGCCATCGAGTTTTTGCGAGGCATTGCCTGTTGCGGCCGTGCTCTGGGTGGCAAGGTGCCGGAGCGTTGTAGCCGCCGAGGAGCTGTTGGTTTCCACATGGAGCCAGAGGAAGGCGGATTCGATCTGGCTGGCTTCGAGGTCTTCCAGGCTGCACTGCAAGTAAGCGTCGCAGCTATCCCAATGCCGGCTTGCCCCGCCATAGTATTGGTAATTTCTTCGCGCGTGAAGCAGCCCCGTCCCTGGGTCTCCAAACGAAAACCCTGTCTGCGTGTCACTGCCCCCCGACCAGTTGTCGCGCGTGTACCAGTAGTATCCGGTGTTGTCTTGCGCGAGGGGCATCGTGGCTGCTGACATCATGGCCGGTGTCAGACTCAAAAGGATTACTGTCAAACTTGAGGGCAGAGCTTTCATGCCTCCACCCTGCCGGAAGAAAACTTTGCCGCAATTTATTCCGCTCTACTCAGGGTAGAGAGGATGCGGCGGGCGTACGGGCAATGGTGGGAGTTCTCACACAGGAGGGTTCCCAATGGCAGCCCCGTCAGCTCTTTGATGAGGAAAAGCAGACGCGGTGTTGGCAGCCTTCTGCCGGTTTCCCAATGGCTCCACGTGGTGGAGGCCACGCCGAGCTGCCGTGCCGCGCTCTCCTGAGTATGACCTTCTTTTCTGCGCCAATCGCGCAGCCGCTTACCCAAATGCGTGTGAAAGCTTGGTGTCATTGCTGTGAGAGTGCCACGTGGTTTCGCCGGACGAATATGCCTGCGGACAGGGGCGGATGCAATCCCGCTGTTGCCCGTTTGAGGTGGGTGTGAGTTTGATGTTTTTTTCGGAAAGTTCCCTTGACCCGAAGGAGGCGGAGCGATTGTATCGCGATGCGTTCGCGGACGGGCGATGAAAATCTAAAACCTATGTCGTATATTCAAAAACTTGATGAAAATTTCGTGTTGCCAGAGCTTGAGGGGGATTGGGAATGGCGCGATGCGGCGGGGTGGCCGTTGCATGGTCGGGGGTGGAGTGCGGGGATAGCGACCTGGGGGCGGCTGCCGGACGCCGCGCAAGCCATTGTCCGTCCGGACGTGTGGACGCTGAGCCGCCATTCGGCCGGGTTGCACTATGAATTTTCGACGGATTCGCCGGATGTGGGGGTTCAGTGGGGGGTTCTTCAGGAGAACATAGCGATGGATCACATGGCGGCTACCGGAGTGAGTGGTCTGGACATCTACCGGTGGGATGGTTCGTCATGGCGCATGGCGGGGATTGCCCGTCCGACGCAACAGCAGAACCGGACATTTTTTTGCCGCCGGGGGCCATCCCCCGAAGTGGAGCGATTCCGGGTCCATTTGCCGCTCTACAATGGAGTCACGGAATTGCGGGTGGGTTTGCGCCCCGGAAGTACCTGCGAAGTCCACCCGCCCGTGAAAAAACCCCTTTGCGTGTATGGCACCTCCATCATACAGGGAGGATGCGCGTCGCGCCCCGGCATGGCACCCACCGCCATCCTGGGACGCCTGCTGGATTGCCCGGTGATCAACCTCGGATTCTCCGGAAATGGACGCGCGGAACCCCACATGGCTGACATTCTGGCGGAAATCAAACCCGCCGCGTTTGTCGTGGACTGCCTCCCCAACATCCACACCGATTTCGCGGAGGCGCATCTGAGCGAGTTTATCCCACGGCTTCTGCGCGCATCAGGAGATGTCCCCGTGGTTTTTGTCGGCTTCCTGAACGCCCCGGGCTGCTCGTGGACACCCGCATTCGCGGAGAGAGTAACATCCGTGGAACGCACCCAGAAGGAGATTCTTGCGCGTCACAAGGCGGAGTTCCCCGGACGCATTTACGAAATCCCTGGAGAGGCTCTCCTCGGCTCTGACGACGAGGGCACCGTGGATGGTATCCATCCCACTGACCTCGGATTTCACCGGATGGCTGTCGCCCTCTCTGCCGCCCTGCGGCCACTCCTGGAAAAATAGACTCCCGCTGGTTCTGTTATTTCTGATACACCCGGTCACCCACCGAGGGCTCACCGGAAACTATGTCGGCAATCAAAAATGAACCACCGCGCAGCGTGGTCAGTTTGAGGTCGGCGGTTTCCTGGCGGTCGGAGATGGCCACGAGGGCTTCGCCCGGTCGTGCGGAGGACGCTGAACTTGCGTCAATGAGCACAAATTGATTGCCAACGTTCACCTGGCGGATTTGTCCGATGAGAGTGGGAGGGACGGCCACGGGCGGCTTGGCGCGCTGGGGGAAGATGCGCGGGAGCCAACTGAAGAGCGATTTGCGCGTGGTGGGTTCCTGTGGGGTGGTGGCATTGCCGGAAGCTGCAGTGGGTGGGGGAGGCGCGGAGGTGTTTGCGGCGTCCCCATGAGCGGGCTTTGTCGTGCGGCATCCCGAGGCGAGCATGGCTGCGACGCACAGTCCCGCCACCCCGCTGCGGAAGAGGGCGCACCGGAGAGGGGGGGGCATTTTTCCGGTATGTGCCACGGGGTGGATGCCTTTCAACTGCCGTAGCTCTTGCTGAAGCGTTTGCCGACGCTGCCTTCCTCGGGCTGAATTTTTGGAGTTTCGGGTTCCGGGGCGGCGGTGGAGGCTTCCGTGGGGGCGGGTTCATTTTTGCCCGAGGACACTTTTACGTAATCCATCTGGAGGTCGGAGAGCACTCCGGAGAGTATCTTGGTTTCCTCCTGACTGAGATTTCCACGGGTTTTTTCGCGAATCATCTCGAGCTGGTCAATGAAGAGACGCGCGGCTTCGAGGTTGACCTCGCTTTTGCCGGTTTGCGGGTGGGGGATGCGCCCCAGCCAGAGCGAGATTTGCTGCGCCTGCATCATAACGAAGGCAATAAACTTTTGGGTCATTTCGCCGCTCACCGGCGCCTGTTGCATCTCTGGCATGTTTTTATGGTGTTGATTTTTCCGGTCCCACGCTGGTGCGCACGTATCCCGGTACTCCGAGAAAGCGTTCCGCCGCCCGCCGGGTGTCCTCCAGGGTGACCGCCTCAATGAGCGTCCGCTCCCGGGTGTGGTAATCATACCCCAGCCCGAGCAACTCGTCCAGACTGGCTGACGCGGCAAACGCCCCGTTCCCCTGCCTCTGAATGTCTTCGGCACCCAACAATTTCTTTTTGGCGCGCTGGAGTTCCTCCTCGGTCAGCCCGCCCTTGGCCAGTTTGGCAATTTCGTCGCGAAATTCGCGGGTGACGGTCTCGAGTTTGGCGGGGTCGGTGCCGAGGTAGAAAAATTGTGCGCCGGGAACCGTTCCGCCAATGCTGCCGGCTCCGACAAAATAGGCCAGTCCGAGTTTTTCCCGGATGCGGTCGAAAAACCGCGAGCCGAGGTCATTGGAAGCCTCGTTAATGAGGCGCATGGCGGGGTCATCCGGGTCAAACAAATCCGGCCCCGGGAAGGTGAACATGAGAACCGCCTGCTGCTTGTCCATCTTTTCAGAGACGACGACCGGCTCTTGGGGAGGCGCGGGCCGGGGAGGTTTTGCGAAAGCCTCGGCACCTGGGGACATGCCCCCAAAAAACTTCTCCGCGAGAGCGACCACCTCGCTGGCCTTTACGTCGCCAAAAACCGCAAGGACACCATTTTTGGCGACGGCCAGAGAATCATGAAACTCCCGGAGGGCTTCGGGGGTGAGTGCCGAGACGGATTCTGTCGAGCCGTTCGAGCGCAGGCCATAGGGGTGTTCTCCAAAAAAGCTGCGCCGGGCCAGATTGCTGGCCACCTTGGTGATCTGCTCGTCCTCGGCTTTGATCGTGGCCAGAACGGACTGCCTTTCGATGTCCACCTCCGCCGGATTGAAGGCGGGGTTGCGGACGACATCCGCGACAATTTCCATGGCGGTGCCAAGGAAGGGCGTCATCACTTCCGCGCTGACGGCCCAGGTATTGTTGGATGCCGAGGCACCAATGCGTCCGCCGTGGCTCTCCAGCGCGTCCGCGATTTGCAAGGCGCTGCGGGACTTGGTGCCCTTCAGGAGCGAGCTGCTCATCAGCCGGGTGATGCCATTATTGGCCGGGGTTTCCGCCAGCAGGCCGCCGCGGAAGGTCGCCAGGACGGAGACCATCGGCAGACGATGGTTCTCACGGACAAGAACGCGCAGCCCGTTGGAAAGCATGAATTTTTGGACATCAGACTGTTGGGAATCCTCCTGCAACTTCCCGGCTCCCTGCACTGCGGTCAGCGAACCGGGAGGATTCAGTGACGTGGAATTGAGGCGATCCTCGGTCAGATATTTTTTTGCCACCCGGACGACATCCTCTGCTGTGACCGAGGAGACCGCTTTCAGGTATTCGCGGCTGAAGTCCGGGTTATGGGCCAGGAGCCAACTGGAGCCGAGGTCGGAGGCGCGGCCTCGGGCGGTTTCCATGCCGGAGATTTGTCCGCTCAGCAATGCGCTGCGGGCGCGTTCGAGTTCCGCTGCCGAGGGGCCGTTTTTTACGAGTTCACCGAGGGTCTCGAGCGCACCGCGCTCCGCATTTTCGCGTTGGTCGGGATCCGTGACCATTTGAATGATGAATGCGCCGTCGCTGGGCAGGTTGAAGGTGCCCGAGCCGACCATGTGAACCACCTGTTTTTTTTCGCGAAGGTTTTGGTTGAGCGGGCTGCTCCGTCCCGACCCCAGGATTTCTCCCAGCACATCGAGGACAGGTGTGTCCGGGCTGTCGAGTCCCGGGATCCTCCAGGCCAGAGTGAGGCGGGTCAGCTCGGTGGCGGGAAACTCCTCGTGGGCATCCCGCCTTCCCAACTGTTCCGGCTCCGAAGCGATAAACACCGGCTCGAGAGGCCCACGGGGCGTGCCTTGGAAAAGCTCGCGAACCCGCGTGAAGATCGCATCCGCATCCACGTCCCCGGTGACCACCACGGTCAGATTGTTCGGCACATAACGCTGACGGTAATACTCGAGGACATCCTCCCGCGTGAGCTTGTTGTAAACATCCAGGTAGCCGATCACCGGATGGCGAAAAGGACTCTCTCCAAAAACCGTGCGCAGCATGAGCAGCGAGCTTTGGCGGTTTGCGTCGTCAAAGCCCATGGCGTATTCGCGCCGGATGACTTCCTGCTCTTTCGTGTACTCCTGCTCGGGGAGTGTCGAATTCAGAACCGCGTCCCCGAGGATGTCCAGCGCTTCCATCACTCCCGAGGAGGGCACGTCAATCCAGTACACGGTGCGGTCGAAGCTGGTGTAGGCATTCACGTACCCGCCCTGATCCTGGATGTTTTTCGCGATCTCGCCCGCAGAACGTTTTTGGGTGCCCTTGAAGAGCATGTGCTCGAGGATATGGGACAACCCCGCGCCCATCCACTTACCCTCGTGAATGCTTCCGGTGCCACACCAGATTTGCAGGCTGGCCACCGGCGCGGAGCGGTTCTCTTCCACAATAATCGTCAGCCCATTGGGGAGTGTCTCGATGCGCGCGTTGGAATGTGGCAGCGCGGGAAGCCGAACCTCCGGTTTGGCAATCGTGGGAGCAAGAGAGGTCATGAGTATTATAGCGGATAAAATGAGCGGGCCGTTCATGGAATCCGTCTGACATCCAGACGACCGTTGGCGTTCAATGACTGCCGGTCCACGCGGAACGGGCTGGCAAACGCCTCCTCGAAATCGAAACCCTCGCGAAACTTCTCAATCGTATCGTCCTCAGTCTTCCCCAAAATTTTCGCCTCAATGAGATGAAAGACGATCCGGCCAATGTCCTCGCAGCCCCGGACGCCCCAATACTCGAGGACGGTCAGCGTCATCGGACCAAACTCCTGAAGGGCATGCCTCCGGAACCCCTCCAGCAGCTCGTTGGCACTCACATGCCCGCTCACCCGCTTGCCCTCCTTTTTCCGCCGCTTGAATGTCGTCTCAAGCGCATCCCGCAAAAATGCGTACGCCTCCGGCGCATAGCGGCCATCGCTTGCGCAAATGCCCTCGACCGCTTCTTGAAATCCTTGCGCCTGCATCGTCAACGGCTCACGGCCTCCTCCACCACCGGAAGCAGAGCCAGCCGACCCCGCCAGAACTGGACGCCAAAACCCACCACCGCCGCCATGACCACGCACGCCACCATGCGCACTTCCCGCGTTGTCAATATCTGCATCGCCGTAAAATACATCACCGGCCCGTTCCCGCAAGCCCCGACATGAGCCCAAATCAGCCTTCCAGAATCTTCGCTTTTGATTTGGCTGCGGTGCGCGTAGGATTTCCTCGTGATGCGATATTCTCATATGCGGTTGGAGACCCGGTGTGCCCGGGCGGGGTGTCTGTCGGCTGAGGAAGCGGGGGCGAATGCGCCGCTTGTGCCCTCCATTGCGCAGAGTGCGGTTTTTGCGCTCGACAAGGCGGCGGATGCTGAGGCGATTTTTTCGGGTTCCCGGTTCGGGTATGCGTACACGCGGTTTGGGAATCCGACGGTGGATCTGCTTGCGGAAGTGCTGGCGGGTCTGGAAGGTGGGGCGGGGGCCTTGGTGACCAGCTCGGGCAACGCGGCCATTTTGTGTGCGGTCACCTGTGCCATGTCGGGTCGTTCCGGCCCCCTGGTCACGCACCCGGATATTTACGGGGGCAGCTATGAGCTGTTGCGTATTCTGGGAGAGGTTTACCGGTTGCCGGTGGAGATTGTGGAGAGTGCCGACGAAGCCGCCTGGTTGCGGGCTGTGGCCCGGGCGGGGGCGGTGCTTTTGGAGACCCCCTCGAATCCGCTCATGCGGCTGATTGACCTCGAAAAAACCATCGCGGCCGCCCACTCACAGGGGGCACCCGTCATAGTGGACAATACCGTGGCCACGCCCTGCAATCAGCGTCCTTTCGACTTCGGAGCGGATTGGATCGTCCACTCGACCACCAAGTACCTCAACGGGCACGGGGATGTGGTCGGCGGCTGCCTGATCCGCCGCGAGCCTCTGGAAAAAAACCACCGCGCCATCCACAAAAATTTCGGTGGCACCGTGAACGCGCTCACCGCCTGGCTCACCCTGCGCGGGCTGC
Source organism: Terrimicrobiaceae bacterium (assembly GCA_021463905.1). GTDB lineage: Bacteria > Verrucomicrobiota > Verrucomicrobiia > Chthoniobacterales > Terrimicrobiaceae > JAJTZA01. Next base: position 33,128 of record JAJTZA010000141.1, read on the forward strand.
GCACATTTGCTCTGCGCATGGAAGCCCACCATCGCAATGCGTCCGCGTTGGCCGATTGGCTGGCCGCCCGGCCCGAAGTGGCCGCCGTGCATTACCCCGGCTTCCGCACGCATCCGCAGGGCGATGTTTTTCAGCGTCAGATGAAGGCGGGTGGCGGGCTGCTTTCCTTTGAATTGCGGGGGGGCGAGGAAGCCGCCACCCGGTTGATTGATCGTCTGCGGCTCATCGTCCATGCGGTCAGTCTCGGCGAACCCGAAACCCTCATCACCCTGCCTGCCCGTTCCAGCCACCGGGGCATGACCCCGGAGGCCCGCCGGCAAGCCGGCGTCCCGGACAGCCTCCTCCGTCTCGCCGCCGGCCTCGAATCCTCTGCCGACCTTGTCGCCGATCTCGAGCAGGCCATGTCTTCAGCGGCCGCTTATTGACCCAGGGCGTAGGCGAGGTGGGGGGTGTAGAGTTTGGGTTCGAGAAGGAAGGAATCGTGGCCTTTTTCCGAGTGTACGGTCAGCCGGATGTGGGGGACATGGGCGCGTTTTAATTCGGCGCAGATTTCCGCCTGGTAGTCCGGATAAAAGCAGCAGTCGCTGTCAATGGTGAAGACGAGGTAGCGTTGGCTCTGGCATTCCGCAAAGATCAGGCCGCCGCCGCGGGCCTTTGCGTCGTCGTAAAGATCGAACTGCTGCCAGGCGTCAATAATGCGCAGATAGGAATTGGCATCGAAACGCTTCACGAACTTCCGGCCCTGATACAGCATGTAACTCTCGAGACTGCTGGAAATCTGATACCAGGGGAGGTCAATCTCCGGCTGAACGATGCCCACCCGGGCGCGCTCCTCGATCACATCGGCCCACAAAAAAGTTTTGTGGCTGATCATCCGCGCCAGGGCCAGCCCCTTGACCGGGCCGGTGCCGTCGTAATAGTCGCCGCCCTGAAAGTCCGGGTCGCGGGTGATGGCAATGATTTGTTCGAGGTTGTGCATTTGCTGCAGGCCGTGTGCGCGCAAGCCGGTGCCGATTGTGATGACGTTGGTCACACGCTCAGGGTATTTCACCGCCAAATCCAGTGCCATCATCCCTCCGAGGGATGTCCCCACCACCGCCTTGAGCTTGGCGATGCCGAAATGCTCGAGCAGGGGCAGTTGCGAGCGGATCATGTCATGAACCGTCACCCGTGGAAACGCCGCGCCCCAGGGTTTGCCCGTGGCGGGGTTGGGGGAGGCCGGGCCGGTGGTGCCGTAGCAGCCGCCCAGGTAATTTGCACAGAGCACAAAATACTTGTCCGTGTCGAGGGCGCGTCCGGAGCCGATAAAGCCGTCCCACCAGCCCACGTGAACCTCCTCCGTCCAGCGTCCTTCGAGACCCGGCACGGACTTATTGATGCCTGCTGCATGCTGGCTGCCGCTCAGGGCATGGAAGAGCAGGATGGCGTTGCTGCGATCCTCATTCAGTCGGCCATAGGTCTCGTAGGCCAGGGTCACGCCCGGAAGGCACCCGCCATCGGCGGTGACAAACGGAGCCTCCGCGCTTCCAAAATCGAGGAAGCGCGTCTCGACGGTGCCGACGCCCTTGGTCATTGGGCCGCTACCCCCGCGCGACCGCCAGGGCCTGATCAATATCGGCAATGATGTCGGCGGGATCTTCGAGACCGATGGAGAGGCGCACCAATTCCGGCGAGATGCCGCCCGCCCGCTGCTGGGCTTCATCGAGCTGCGAATGGGTCGTGGTGGCCGGATGGATGGCCAGGCTCTTGGCGTCGCCGACATTGGCCAGATGCGAGAAAAGCCGGAGCGCTTCAATAAACTTCTTGCCGGCCTCCGAGCCTCCCTTGATGCCGAACACCACCATCGAGCCGCCTTTGCCGCGCAGGTATTTCCCGCTCAGGGCGTGATGCGGGTCGCCGGGCAGCCCCGGGAAGCGCACCCATTCGATGTCGGCGTGTTTTTGCAGATGCCCGGCCACGGCCAGCGCGTTGGAGCAGTGCCGCTCCATCCGCAGAGGAAGCGTTTCGACGCCTTGAAGGATCATCCAGGCATTGTCCGGCGCGATGCAGGCACCGATATTGCGGAGCGGCACCGTGCGCATGCGCAGGATGTAGGCCAGCGGTGCCAAGGGAGCCGGCAGGTCGTGCGCCCAGCGGATGCCGTGGTAGCTGGTATCCGGCTGATCGTACAGCGGGTGCCTGCCCGCCCCCCAGGCAAAGCGCCCACTATCCACCACAACGCCGCCCAGCCCGCCACCGTGCCCACCCAGCCACTTGGTCAGGGCGTGAACGACAATATCCGCCCCATGCTCGAGCGGACGCGTCAGGTAGGGAGTGGAAAATGTGGAGTCCACAATCAGCGGCAACCCGTGTGCATGAGCGACCGCCGCCACCTCCTCAATATCCACAATTTCCAGCGCCGGATTGGAAACCGATTCCACAAAAAGCGCGCGCGTCTTGTCGTCAATGGCCGCCTCGAAATTCCCCGGATCATTCGAATCCACAAACTTCACCTTGATGCCAAGGTCGGGCAGGCTGTTGTTGAAAAGCGTGAAGGTGCCGCCGTAAAGGTTGCTGGCGCTGACGATGTTGTCTCCGGCGGCAGCCAGGTTGATCACAGCGCTAAAAATCGCCGACATCCCGGAGGCAAAAGCCAGTCCGCCCAGCTCCGGGGCGCCCTCCAGCAGGGCAATGCGTTTTTCCAGCACATCGGTGGTGGGGTTTTGCAGGCGCGTATAGATATTGCCCAGTTCGCGCAGCGCAAAGAGGTTGGCCGCGTGCTCGGTATCCCGGAAGACAAACGAGCTGGTGCGGTAAATGGGAACGGTGCGGCAATTGGTCGTGGGATCAGGCTGTTGGCCGCCATGCAGGCAGATGGTATCGAATTTCATGAATGATGTTTTAGAAATGCAGAATAAGCATATTGCGAAAATGACTTCAAGACAACTCTGGCAGAACACGGGAAGGCTTGCCAGCGGTGCAAAGTCGTGCGATTCTCTTTGCTGAACCAATTCATACGCCATGTCTGACACCAAAGAAAACGAAACAACCACAAAGATCGGCAGCGGAGCCGAGCACGCCAAAAAAGCGCTCGATGCGGCCACGGAAGCCGGAAAGGCCGTCGGCGAGTCTGTCAAAAAACATGCCGGCCATGCGCTGGAAGTCGGCAAGGAACACCTCGGTGCTGCCGCCAAAGACTTTGGCCAGGCCGCCACGGCCAAAGTGCAGGAGATTCGCGGTCATGCTCGGAAGGTCGCCGATGATTACTACGCCAAAGCGCAGGGCGTTCAGGGAGACGTCGAGGACTATGTCCGCGACAACCCCCTCAAGGCACTGGGCATCGCGGCGGGCATCGGATTCGTGCTTGGGGTGATCATCCGTCGCTGACGGATTCGCGCGGCATCCATGACCGAAAACTCCGCGCCGCCGCCGAGTTCGCGCGGTCTTCTCGGGGAATTGCAGAGCCTGTGGCATTCGGTGGGATGCCATCTGCAGGCATTGGGGGAATTGGCGGGTTACGAGGGACGGGAGGCGGGAGCATTATACCTCCGGCTGGCGGTGGTCCTGGTCGCCGCGCTGCTCTGCCTGCTTTTTGGTTATGTGCTCCTGTTGGTCTTTCTGGCCTTCCTCGTCTCCGCCATGTTCTGCGTTTCCTGGCTGTGGATCACGCTGGTGCTGGGGATCCTGCATTTGCTTGCGGGAACTCTTGGTGCCCTCCATGTGAAACGCCGGTTGCGGACGCCACTCTTCGCTTCCACCCGCGCAATCCTCCAGAGCGATCTTGATGCGCTGAAACCACCCCCCCGCGCATGACGACACGGGAAAAGCTCCTCGCGAATGCGGAAAAAACCCGCAGCGCCATCCAACGCGATGTGGCAGCCGTCCGGCACATGGCCGATCTCCCGGCGCGAACCATGGGATGCTTTGAGCGTCATCCAGTCGCATGGCTGGCAGGGGCCGCCGTGGCCGGATGGATTCTTGCCGGCCCCAAAACCCGCCTGCGCACCCTCCACGTTATCAAAGACAAGGAAGGAAAAATCCTCCGAAAAAAAAAGCAGCCTGGACTGGCGGGGGCCCCGTTGCGAACTGTCAAGCTGGCTCTGCCCGTTTTGAAACCCGCGCTGAAGGCTTACGCCACCCGCCGCCTGATGGATTTCGTTCGTCGTGCGGGTTGATATGTTGACCCCGATCGCGCAGCGTACTGTCAGCAGCCTCTGTACGACGAGCACCCCTGCCTCCCGTTTCTCTCAGCAGTGAAGTCGGCGCAAAAAGCCAGGCTGACCGCACCCCTGAGCGTACCGATTTTTCGTTCGATGTGGTCGGCCAACGTGGTGTCCAACCTCGGCACGTTGATCCAGGGTGTTGGTGCGGCCTGGCTGATGACCAGTCTCACTTCATCCACTGTGCTTGTCGGGCTGGTGCAGACTGCGGCATCGCTCCCCGCGTTTCTTCTGGGGATGGTGGCGGGTGCTTTGGCCGACATGGTGGCCCGCAAGTGGCTGCTCTTTTGGTCCCAGTGTTGGATGCTGGTGATGGCGGCGATGCTGGGGGTTTTGACCTTCTGGGGGTGGACGAGTCCCTGGGTGTTGCTGGGAGCGACCGCAGCCATTGGGGTCGGATCTGCGATCTCGCTGCCCGCCTGGCAGGCAACCGTGCAGGATCTGGTACCAAAAGATTGGGTCGCCCCGGCGGTTTCGCTCAACAGCATCGGCTTCAGCATCGCACGGTCGGTCGGCCCCGCCATCGGCGGGCTGCTCGTCGCAGCGGCAGGCGCAGCCTTCGCATTTTTTGTCAATGCGCTGTCATTCCTGGGTGCCCTCTTTGTGCTGGGCCGATGGCAGCCCGCGCCCGCGACAGCCCCCCGGTCGGAGGAAAACCTCCTCGGCGCGATCCTCTCAGGACTCCAGTATTTAATTCGCGCTCCCCACATCCAAATCCCCATCGTCCGCTCCGTCGCCTTTAACCTGTGCGGAGGAGCTGTCTGGCCCTTGCTGCCCCTGCTGGCGCGCAACGAGCTGCGCACCAACGCGACCGGCTACGGCCTCCTGCTGGCCGCATACGGCCTCGGCTCGATCGTCGGTGCCGCCGCACTGCCAAAACTCAGACGACACCTTCCTCTCGAACGCATCCTGGCCGCATGGTCACTGCTCGGCGCAGTCGCCCTCTTTTCCCTCAGCCATGCCCGCGAACTCTGGCAGGCCGCGCTCTGCCTTGCCTTCGCCGGGATGTCATGGGTCGGAACCCTGATCAATTTCAATGTGGCCGTGCAAATTTCTGCTCCGGATGCGGTGCGCGGACGCATGCTTTCGTTTTATTTTCTTGCCTTCCAGGGCACCCTCGCGGCCAGCGGTGCCTTGTGGGGCTACCTCGCGGGACATCTGGGCATGGCCCTGAGCTTCCAGGTGGCCGCGCTCGGACTGCTGGGCAGCCTCTTGCTGGCCCGCATCTGGCCGCTGAATCAAAAAAGCGAGATCAAGCCTCGGAACCCGCAATGACCACCTTCACGCGCTGCACGCCCTCAATGTCAAAAATTTTTCGTACCGAGGAGGCGATTTCCTGCGCGGTCGCGGCGCGGGATGCGCGCAAGGTGACCACGCCGGAGGAAACCGAGACCTGATCCGCATGGCGGGAGACACCCGCTGTCTTGAGATTCGCACGGATTTTTCCCAAAGCAATGGCATCCTCAAACAGGCTCTGACTCGAAGAACCCCGGCTGTCCTTGGCGGAAAAAACCATCCGCTTTTCCACCGCAGAAACGAGACGCGCGTTGGGAACCTGCTGAGCCACTTCCTCCGCAAATGAGGGACGCCTCAAGGGAGCGGGCTTTGCGGAGGGGGTTGACGACGCAGATGCCCCAGCTCCCGTCATTTCATTGGGCCGGGCCACGCCAGGCGATGATACGCCGACAGGTGTCGGCACTTTCTGTTTTGAGTCGCTGACGCGAATGACGCGCGGCTCGCCTGCCGGGGGCGCGTTTCCGTTTCGGGACGCACAACCCGCGCCTCCCGCTACCAAGGCGCCTGCCAGAACCAGCACCACACAACTTTTCATCTGCTTTGTCACACAGAACTTCATGCCATGCCCGGAAGAAATTTTCAACGCACACCCTCAAAAAAATAAAAAAAAATCCATTTGACCGCCGCCACACCGTCTGCGAATGTGTCACCCGTAAACCCAAAAAACATATTTATGCGCAACTTAAAAAAACTCGCGTTCACACTCATTGAACTCCTCGTCGTCATCTCGATTATCGGCATCCTCGCCGCGCTGGCCATCCCAGCCGTGGC
>JAJTZA010000142.1 GCA_021463905.1 Terrimicrobiaceae bacterium
ATGGCTCCCGGCGGTTCTTTTTGTGTCGCTCCACAGTGGGGGCAGGTGACATCCACTTTGGAAGGCAGCGCGGGCATGACCTACTCTCCGCTGATGGCGGTGGCACCCGGATCGTGCGCACCGCCTCCGGCGAAAAATTGCTACTCGATGATGACGCCCTTGTAGGACGCGCCGGACGGAATCATCGGGAGCACGTGCTCGGTGTAGGGCACCTGGACGTCCAGAACATAAGTTTCCTTCGAGTCCAGCATGCGCTGGATCGCGGCGGGCAGATCCTTTTTATGCCGGATGGATTCGCAGGTGACTCCGAAGCCCTTGCAGATTTGTTTGTAATCCGGGTAAATCCGCTTGAGGTCTTTCGGGTCGCCCAGGAAGGTGTGCCCGCGATTTCCCGCATGAAAGCGATCCTCCCACTGCACAACCATCCCGAGGTGCTGGTTGTTGAGGATAATGGCTTTGGCGGCGATGCCCTCGATGTGCGCAGTCGCCAGCTCCTGAACGTTCATCAAAAACGAACCGTCACCGTCAATGTCCACCACCTGCTTGTGAGGGAAGGCGATTTTTGCGCCGAGGGCCGCCGGGTACCCGAATCCCATCGTTCCAAATCCGCCGGAAGTGATGAGCGTGCGGGGCTTGTTGAATTGGTAATACTGCGCGGCCCACATTTGGTGCTGGCCCACTCCTGTGGTGATGATGGCGTCGCCCTTGGTCATCTCGTTGAGCAGCTCGATCACGTATTGCGGCTGGATGACATCGGAAGTGTTTTTGTAGCCGAACGGGTAGCGGGCCTTCCACTGGGCAATCTGCGCGTACCACTCCGGGAAGCGGGTTTGATTTTTGGCAACGCGGCGGGTGCCTTCCTGCTCGAGCATCCGGTTCAGGCGACCCAGCGCGTACTTCAAATCTGTGAGAATCGGCAGCCGCACATGCTTGTTCTTGTTGATCTCCGAATTGTCTATGTCCATGTGGACGATCACGCCGTGCTCACAAAACTTTTCCACCTTTCCGGTCACGCGGTCATCAAAGCGCGAGCCGATGGCCAGAAGCAGGTCGGCTTCATTGGTGGCATTGTTGGCGTACACCGCGCCGTGCATGCCCAGCCAACTGAGCGACAGCGGGTGTGACGGCGGAAACGCGCCCAGTCCCATCAGGGTGGTGGTCACGGGAATCTGTGTCCGCTCCGCAAACTCCAGAAGCTCGGCGGTCGCGCCTGCGGTAATGACCCCGCCTCCGCTGTAAATCACCGGCTTCTTCGCGTTGGCGATCAAAGCCAGCATCTCCCGCAGCGGCTTGTCGTCGGTGCGCTGCACCGGATTGTAACCCCGCAGGCTCACCGACTTCGGAAACACCAGCCGCGTGGTCTGATTCTGGATGTTTTTGGGAATATCAATCAACACCGGACCGGGACGCCCACTCTCGGCAATGTAAAAAGCCTCCTTGACGATGCGCGGAATCTCCTCGATGTCCCAGACCAGGTAGCTGTGCTTGACCATGGGCAGGGTGATGCCAAAGATGTCGGTCTCTTGAAATGCGCCGCGTCCAATCATGTTTTGCGGCACCTGGCCGGTGATGGCGACCAGCGGAGTGCTGTCCATCCAGGCATCGGCGATACCGGTGACCAAGTTGGTGGCGCCGGGGCCGGACGTGGTGATGCACACCCCGGCCTTTCCCGTGGCCCGGGCGTAACCCTCCGCCGCGAAAATCCCGCCCTGTTCGTGACGCGGAAGCACGACGCGCATTTTTTTGGATTTGGTCAGAGCCTGATGAATGGGCATGGAAGCGCCGCCCGGGTATGCGAAAATGACTTCCACGCCTGCGCGCTCGAGGCACGCGACCAAAATCTCGGCACCGTTCAAGACGGGTGCGGCCTCCCTGGTGGAGGGTTTTTTTTCGGTTCGGGCTGATTTCGACTTGGTTTTCATAGATGTGTGAAACCGGGAGTGATGGCCCGCACCGAAACGGTCCGGGCAATCCTTCCCCGGAAATGATTGAGGCCGGGGCCTATTTTGCCACGTGGTGGCGGGAAATGAAGCGCGTTCTGACCGGCAGTTTGTTGGCGGCCAGCCGGAGCGACTCACGGGCGACGGTTTCGGAGACACCATCCAGCTCGAAAAGCACATTCCCGGGGCGCACCACGGCCACCCAGTATTCCGGATTTCCCTTTCCCTTGCCCATGCGGGTTTCCGGCGGGCGGGCCGTGACGGACTTGTCCGGAAAAATACGAATCCAAAGCTTTCCTTTGCGCTTCATATTGCGGGTCATGGCCACGCGGGCCGCCTCGATCTGGGTGTTGGTGATCCAGGCGCGTTCGAGGGTTTGCAGTCCGAACTCGCCAAAATCAATGGCAAGAGTTCTCGAAGCGGTTCCCGCGCGGCTCCCGCGCTGGGATTTGCGGTATTTCACGCGTTTGGGCATCAATGGCATGGTCAGTTCTCCTAAAAATCAGCGTTCAGTTTCCCACCTCGAATTAAGCGGCCACGGCCTCTTCAGACGCAGGCGCGTTTTTCCCGGTTTTGGTTTCCTCCTCCGCGTTGGCGGCGGGCGTGTCTTTGCAAATCCAGCATTTCACGCCGATCTTTCCGGCAACGGTTTCGGCCTCGGTGAATCCGTAATCAATCGGCTGGCGCATGGTGTGCAGCGGAATTTTCCCCTCACGATACCATTCGGTGCGCGCAATCTCCGCTCCGCCCAGACGGCCCGAACAGCGGATTTTGATCCCCTGCGCACCCTGATCCATCGTCATCTGCACCGCGCGCTTCATGGCCCGACGAAACGAGATACGACGCTCAAGCTGCGAAGCCACATTCTCGGCCACCAACTGCGCGTCCAAATCCGGCGACTTGATCTCGACAATGTCAATTTTGACCTGCTTGCCACCGGCCAGCTTCGACACCTCCTCGGTCATTTTTTCTATCTCAGAACCCTTGCGCCCGATGACCACGCCCGGACGGGCCGTGTGAATGGACACGCGCAGGTTGTTCCATGCGCGCTCGATGACAATGCGGGCCACGGCGCCCTGCTTGAGTTTCTGTTTAAGAAATTTGCGGATGACGCCGTCGGCGTGAAGGTAATCCGCGAAATCGCGGCGCGAGGCGTACCAGCGCGACGACCAATCCCTGCTGATTGGAAGGCGGAAACCGATTGGATTGACTTTTTGTCCCATGCGGAAAATGTGTGTTGTTTGTGATTCGTCGGGCCGTGGGAGCCACCGGAAAAACCCGGCAAATTCTCCTCTCCGATCCGCGAAGGAACCCGTGAATCTATCAGTTCCCAACGCGGCGGCAAGCAGAAAACCAGAAAATCGCGAATTTTTTTGGATGTGGATTGGAGCTTGCGCGGAGCCCGATGACGAGTACAGTGATTTGTATCTCGGTGCGAGAGAGTTTTTCCGGGGCGGAGAGATTCGATGACAGGGAGTTGGATGGCTTTCTGAGGGCTTCTGGGAAAAGCGGATGATCATGAGACAAGGGAATTTTTTGTTGGCAGCGGCTTTGGTGGTGAGTGTGTGCGGGGTGGCCGCGTGTGGAAAAAAGGCGGTGCCGGAGGGGCGGCCTGCGTCCCCGCAGAGTGTCGGAGTGGTGACCCTCCACCCGCAGCGCGTGGAGATTGTGACGGAGCTTCCCGGGAGGACCTCACCCTTCCGCGTGGCCGAGGTTCGCCCGCAGGTGAGCGGGATTATTTTGAAGCGTCTTTTCGAGGAAGGCGGTGCGGTGCGCGAGGGCCAGCAGCTTTACCAGATCGATCCGGCCAGATACCAGGCGGCTGCCGATAATGCGCAAGCGGCGGTGGCCCGTGCCGAGGCCATTGCCGAGCTGGCCGGCCTGCTGGCCACGCGGCGCGAGAAGCTGGCGACATCGAGCGTGATCAGCCGTCAGGACCGCGATGATGCGGCGGCGGCGCTCAAGGAGGCGAATGCGAATGTTCTCGCCGCGAAGGCGGCACTGGAGACTGCGCGCATCAATCTGGAGTTCACCCGGGTGATGTCACCCATTTCCGGCAGCATTGGGCGCTCGTTTGTCACCGAGGGTGCTTTGGTGACCGAGGGGCAGCCGACCGCGCTCGCGGTCGTGTATCAGTTGGATCCGATCTATGTGGACATCACGCAATCCAGCACGGAAATGCTGCGCCTGAGAGGGAGCCTGCAGAAGGGCGAATTCGCAAAATCCGGCGAGGCGGCGACCCGCCTGATCCTCGAAGACGGAACCACCTACCAGCACACCGGCCAGTTGCAATTTTCTGAAGTCAATGTGGATCAGGGAACCGGCAGCGTGACTCTCCGCGCCGTGTTTCCAAACCCTGATCATGTCTTGTTGCCGGGAATGTTCGTGCGGGCTCTTGTCACCGAGGGAGTCAATGAGCAAGGGCTTTTGGCACCGCAGCAGGGCGTCACCCACAACGCCAAGGGGCAGGCCACCGCGCGGGTGGTCAACACCCAGAATACCGTGGAAGCCCGCGTGCTCGAGGTGGATCGGGTTCTCGGTGACCAATGGCTGATCAAAAGCGGATCGCAGGCGGGGGATCGCGTGATTGTCGAAGGTCTGCAAAAAGCACCACCGGGAGCGGTGGTGGCTCCTTCCGAGGTGGTGGCGGCGGAATCCGGAGAGCCCGGAAGGAACACCTCCAGCAAGGGGGAATAAGCGAGCATGGCCCGCTACTTCATTGACCGGCCGATTTTTGCGTGGGTGATCGCCCTGGTGATCATGCTCATTGGAGGCATGGCACTGACCAAGCTTCCCGTGGCGCAGTATCCCAACATCGCCCCGCCGGCTGTGGCCATTTCCGTGGTGTATCCGGGTGCCTCAGCCGCCACTGTGCAAAGTTCGGTCGTGCAGGTGATCGAGCAGCAAATGAACGGCATTGACAACCTGCTGTATTTTTCCTCCGAGAGCACCAAGGACGGCGCGATGACGATTACGCTGACGTTCCGTCAGGGCACCGATCCGGACGTTGCGCAGGTACAGGTTCAAAACAAGCTTGCTCTGGCCACCCCGCTCCTTCCGCAGGAAGTCCAGCAGCAGGGCATTCGCGTCGCCAAGGCGACCCGCAACTTCCTTCTCGTCGTCGGGCTGGTCTCCGAAGACGGCAGCATGAGCGACCTGGATGTCGCGGACTTCATTGTCTCCACCGTGCAAGATCCGGTGAGCCGCACGCCCGGAGTCGGAGACTTCCTCGTCTTCGGTACGCAATACGCCATGCGCATCTGGCTGGACCCCTCCAAACTCAACAACTTCGGGCTGACACCCGGAGACGTGCGCGCCGCCATTGCCTCTCAAAACGTGCAAGTGGCGGCGGGGGAGCTGGGTGGAAGGCCCTCCGTGGAGGGGCAGCAACTCAATGCGACCGTGATCGGACCGTCGCGCCTCCAAACCCCCAAGGAATTCGGGGACATTCTCCTGAAGGTTCAGGCGGACGGCGGCCAGGTGCGATTGCGCGATGTGGCTAAAATCGAGCTGGGTGGGGAAAGCTACAGTCTCTCGGCCCAATACAATGGGAAACCCGCCTCGGGGCTGGCCATCCGTCTGGCCACGGGTGCCAATGCCCTGGAGACCATCCGAAACGTCAAACAAACCATCGAGCGCCTGAGCGAGACGTTTCCTCCCGGGCTGAAGGTCATCTATCCGCTCGACACGGCACCCTTTATCGAACTTTCGATCCATGAAGTCGTGAAGACGCTCTTCGAAGCTGTCTTTCTGGTGTTTTGCGTCATGTATCTTTTCCTGCAAAATTTCCGGGCCACGCTCATTCCGACGATTGCCGTTCCGGTGGTTTTGCTGGGCACGTTTGGAGTACTGGCGGCGTTTGGATTTTCGATCAACACCCTGACCATGTTTGGCATGGTGTTGGCCATTGGGTTGTTGGTGGACGATGCGATTGTCGTGGTGGAAAACGTCGAGCGCATCATGTTCGAGGAGGGTCTTTCGCCGCTGGAGGCCACGCGAAAGTCCATGGATCAGATCACGGGGGCGCTCATTGCCATCGGCCTTGTCCTCTCGGCGGTGTTTATTCCCATGGCATTTTTTGGCGGTTCCACCGGAGTCATTTACCGCCAGTTTTCCATCACCATTGTCTCGGCGATGCTTCTTTCCGTGCTGGTGGCCATTGTTCTGACCCCAACACTTTGCGTTGGCCTGCTCAAGCCGGGCGCCGCCGGCCACACCCGGAGCAAGCGCGGGCTTTTTGGGTTGTTTAATCGCGTGTTTGACGGCGGCACCCGGCGATACCATTCCACGGTCGGGCATATCCTTCGCAAACCGCTCCGCTACCTGCTCATCTACGGCGTCGTGGTCGGGGGAATGGTCTGGATTCTGGAAAAATTACCGCGCTCCTTCTTGCCGGATGAGGACCAGGGACGCATCTATGTGCTCGCGACCCTCCCGCCCGGCAGTACCATCTCAAACACCGAGGCGGTTCTCGCCAAGGTGCGCGAATACCTGCTCGGCGAAGAGGGACACAACGTCGAGGGCGTCTTCACCGTGGCGGGCTTCAGCTTTTCCGGACGCGGACAGAATGCGGGAATCGCCTTCATCCGTCTCAAAGATTGGAAAGACCGCCCGGGCAGGGAAAACCGCGCCCAGGCCATCGCCGGTCGTGCCATGAGGCATTTCATGGGCATTCGCGAGGCGACGGTCTTTCCGATTGTTCCGCCTGCGGTGATGGAGCTGGGCACAGCCAGCGGCTTTGATTTTCAGTTGATGGACATGGCCGGTGTGGGCCACGAGGCGCTCATGGAGGCCCGCAACCAGCTCCTGGCGCTGGCCGCGGAGAACCCGGCCCTGCTGGGGGTGCGTCCCAACGGTCTGGACGACGAGCCGCAGTTCCGGGTGGACATTGACCGCGAGAAAGCGCGGGCACTGGGACTCTCGATTGCCGACATCAATTCCACACTCTCCACCGCGTGGGGATCCGCCTACGTCAACGACTTCGTGGATCGTGGACGCGTCAAACGGGTCTTCGTCCAGGGAGCACCGGACGCGCGCATGAAACCCGAGGACTTCAACCGCTGGTATGTCCGCAATGCCTCCGGCCAGATGGTTCCCTTTTCCGCGTTCGCCTCGGGCCAGTGGACATTCGGGTCGCCGCGCCTCGAACGCTACAATGGACGTCCGTCCATGGAGATCATGGGAACCGCCGCCCCCGGCATGAGCACGGGCGACGCCATGGCGGCCATGGAAAAAATCGCGGCGAAGATGCCTCCGGGGATCGGGTTTGACTGGACGGGGCTTTCCTACGAAGAGCGCGCGGCGGGTTCGCAGGCGTCCTCGCTCTATGCGATTTCCATGCTGGTGGTCTTCCTTTGTCTGGCGGCGCTTTATGAGAGCTGGTCGGTTCCGCTGGCGGTTTTGTTGGCTGTGCCCCTCGGGGTCTTCGGTGCGGGGGTGGCGACCTGGGGGCGCGGGCTGGCCAACGACATCTTCCTGCAAGTCGGCATTCTGACCATCATCGGCCTCTCCGCGAAAAATGCGATTCTGATCGTGGAATTCGCCAAGGAAAATTATGACGGGGGCATGGATCTCATCGAGTCGGCGCTCCAGGCCAGCCGCCAGCGTCTTCGCCCCATTCTCATGACTTCCCTGGCCTTCGGGCTGGGTGTTCTGCCGTTGGCCATCTCCACAGGGGCAGGCTCCGGTGGACAAAACGCCATTGGAACAGGAGTCATCGGAGGAACCCTCGGCTCGACCTTCCTTGGCATCCTCCTCATTCCGCTCTTCTTTGTCCTCGTCGAACGCTTCATGACGAAGCACAAGACCCGGCCCGCTGCGTAACGCGATAGCGCGGATCAGGGTTTACCGAAATGAAATCTCGCGCTATGGTGTTGCTCGCATGGATTTGCTGAATTTGAAAAAGCGCTGGTTTCCGGCGTTGTTGTGGGGAAACTCCGTCGCGCTGTCCTGGATGTGGGGATTGGGGCTGTTTTTTTCGGTTCAATTCACGATCCAGTTTGGCCTCTTTGGGTTGCTGACTTTTGCAATCCCGAATGGGATTGGGCTGCTGGCCTTCGGGCTGATCACCCACCACATCGCGCGACGGGAGGGCGGGTCGGAGTCCCTCGCCAAATTCTTTGCGACGTGGTCGCGTCCGTTCCGCCTGGTGTTTTTCCTGTATCAATTCCTCGCGATCTCGCTGACCATTTTTGCGTTTCTGCGGTATGGGTGGCAGAGCCTGGGGTTCGAGCCGTGGATTCTGTATTTGCCGCTGACGCTCCTGATCGCGCTGGCGGCGATGATTCTTTTTGGCGAGGAGTTCGACATCCGGCGGATCAAGTACAGTCATGGGGTCTTCGGGCTTCTGGTGGCGGCGGCCATTATCTGGATCGGCCTGTCGGTGGGACGCATGGGAACCGGCCCGTTCGAGTTTCCCAAGCTCCCCACCAACGACATTTACTATTGGGGGTACGCGGTACCCATCATCATCGGCTTTCTGGTGGGACCCTGGCTGGATCTGCAACAGTGGCAGCGGGCCATCCAGGCGCATCGTGAACGTGTCTCCATCGCGGCGGCGTATTGGATCGGTGCCATCGAATTCTTTGGGCTGCTTCTCTTCCACGGGTCGCTGGCCCTGTGGGCATTGAACCAGGGAGGGGGCAGGCTCGTACGCGAGGGTCTCGGCGGCTACACGTACGGCCACGAAACCATCCTGAAGGTTTTCTATCACCAGGCGGGCGCATACCCGTGGGCCTTTGTCGCATACTGCGTCTTTCTGGCGGTCTGCATGCTGACCACACTCGACAGCGGGTATGTCGCGCTCAAGTGGTTTCTCCAGGACAGCGCAGCGCGCTCAAACAATCCCATCTTCGCACTCATCCCCTCCAAGGTTCTCACTTCGCCCATCCCTGCCGTGCTCGTCGCGGGGTTTGTCGCGTTTGTGGGAACGATCCTGGGGCTCGAGTTGGAATATTTCATGATTTTTTACGCGACCTTTTTTGTGGGGTATGCGGCCTTGGGCATTGCGCGGTGTTATGTGATGACGCCGGCGAATGCGATTCCACAGGTGAAGATGTTTTGTGTGGGGAGTCTTGCGGTGGTGATCTTTGCTTACGGTTATTTTTTGAGGTATCCGCTGTTCATGGGGGTGGGTTCGCTTTTGCCGCTGGTTTCGATTGCCTGGCTGCTCTTGAAGCCGGGAGCGGGCGAGGATTTTGTGAGCGACAGCGAGCAGTTGGAGGCGCCGGTGCGCGAACCGACCGCCGCCGTGGCACCTGCGGTGGTTCCCCCCGCACCCGTGGATGAAGCTGCGGTGTCCGGCGGGGTGGAGTCTCCACACAACCTCCGCGGCCACTTCGAGGGGAAGTGGTTCGTCCATTCCTTTGTGGCCACCTATGCAGACACCAACTCCGTCGGCAATGTGTACTTCGGAATGTATGCCATGTGGGTCGGAAAAACCCGCGAGCTGTTCTTCAATCATGTCATGCCCCGGTTCAACCTCAAAAACACAACCTACTACATTCTGACCCGCTCGTTTGAACACAAGTTCACGCGGGAAACCCGCGAGTTCGAAACCGTCAGCGTCCGCATCCGCATCGCGGAATACAACCGGAAATTTGTCACGCTCCAGCACGAAATCTCCGACTCGCAAGGCCACCGCCTGGGTCACGGCAAGCAGACCCTGCTCTACGTGTCCTCGAGCGATTACAAAATGATAGACATCCCGCAGGAAGTGATCAGCTCATTCATTCAATACGCCTGATCCGGGCGGGATGCACCATGCCCGGTTCCTCGTTAAGATCCCTTCAGACGCGGATGCGGCGGGCTCTCCTTCATGCGGTTTTTTTCGGGATGATCCTGGGGCTCGGTCTGGCGGGGTGCCGGCGTAAGAAGGCGTTGACGGAACCTGCTCCTGCCGCCGAACCGACGCCTTCGGCCATCGCGGCGATCCCTCCCCCCAAGCCCGTCCCCCTGCCCGTCATTCCCCGCAAACCGATGGAGGTGGCCCAGCTCTTTCAGGGGATTTCCTTTTTGCACAAGCTTGGGGTGAAAGACAGCGAGCGGCTGGCCTCCCTTGAGCGCGAGGAACCGGGAAGTTACACTGTGGAAATTGAAGTGACAGTCAAAAAGCCCCGTCCGTCGCGGACGCTCGAGGACTTTCATTCCAACGATCCCGAGCTTGCCAAAATCCTGGGTGGGATCCCGGATTTTCCCGATCAGGCCAAGGTCTCGCCGGCGTTTGATAAAATCTACCGGCTGAAGGAGGACTGGATTCGCGAACGTCTGGGCCAGTTGGACCAGCTCCTCAGCCGCCACAATTACTATGATTGCGAGACAGTGCTGGAGTTTACCGCAGCAAAGACGGGTCGTCGGGCTCTTGTGTTTAAGGGGGACATGGACGTGAATACCGACGGCTCGGATGGAGATCGCAATATCACCGTGGACAGTTCCTCTCGTTTTTTTCAGCCGCAGACAAGCTTTCGCTGGAAAAAGCAAACCGGGCGTGAGAATCCGTTTCTGACGGCGACGAAAGACCGGCTGGCGGAGCTGAAGGCCGAGTATGCGGTCAAGGGGCTTTCGCCGGAGCGCAATGCCCAACTGAAAGCGGGCATCGAGATGCTCAGCCGTCGGGTCTATGATTTGAAGACGTGGAGTTTTTTGGTGGCGGCGACCGACCCATTCATTGTGTTGCCCGGGTTCATGATGCGCACGGCTGACGGGGAAACGCCCCTGGCCGGCGTGGGCGATTATGCGGTGGTCATTTACGGAGGCAAGGCCTACCCGGCGGTGGTGGGCGATGCAGGGCCTTCTTTCAAATTTGGTGAAGCCTCGTTGCGGCTCTGCCAGGAGCTGAACCCCCGGTCTTCATCACTCTCCCGCCCCATCAGCGAACTTAAAGTCGGCTACCTCGTCTTTCCCGGAACCGCTGAAGAACCCGCTCCCCCAGACCTCGACCACTGGCACAAACGCTGCGCCACCCTGCTCGAAGAAATTGGCCTGACCTCCGTGAACCTCCACTCCTGGGAAAATCTCGTGCAACCCTGGCCCACACCCACACCCACGCCTGCTCCCACGCCTGCATCGGAGCCGGTTCCGTCGCCTGCTCCCAACCCCTCCACAACAGAGACTCCGGCGGCACCTGTCGAACCGTCGGACGGTGCATCCGCTGAGCCGGTGCCCGCGCCTCCCCAGAAAGCTCCGGAGGAGCCGGAAGCAGCCCAGGCTACGCCCGAGGAGGGCTGACCGTTTTCCCTGATGAAAGAAAAAATTTCCACGAGCCCGCATCGCGCCATTTTTTGGGATCGCGATGGCACGCTCATGGCCGAGGTCGAATACTGCGGCGATCCCGCTCTTGTTCGGGCCATTCCCGGAGTTGCGGAAGCCCTGGCCGATTTGCGCAGTGCCGGCTGGCTGCACGTCATCATCACCAACCAAAGCGGCATCGGACGCGGGTTCTTCACCGTCGAGGAATACCAGGCGGTGAATGCAGCACTCTTTCGCCAGCTCGATTTCACATTCGACGGCGTCTATTTTTGTCCGGAGCTTCCTGAGGGTGCTTCGCATCGGCGCAAGCCGGGGACGGGGATGATCGAAGAAGCCTGTGCTGATCTGGGCATTGATCCGGTGCGGTCGTGGTTTGTGGGAGACCGGTGTTCGGACATTTCCTGCGGACGGACGGCGGGTTGTCGAACCATTTTGGTGAGGACCGGTTATGGGGCGGGTGTTGGGGATTGCGGAGCCGACTGTGTTCTGGATTCTGCGGCTGCTGTCCCGCTTGCTTTACGTTAAAAACTCCCTGACGATACGCGCATGGAACATTGGATTTGTTTTTTGCGGGTTCTGGGTTGGATATACGCGGGGCTGGCGGGAGCGGCACTCGGCACGCGGCTGGTCTGGGCCATCACAGACCGGATCACCGTCGCGCCCGCATTGGATGTCTTCATCAGCCTCTTCACGTGGATTCCGTGGGTCGTCGGCGCTCTCTGGGCCGGGTGGGCAGGCCTCGGCGCATCCGTCCTCGCCCAGGTCGCATTTTTGCACACCTTCTGCCTGATCCACCGCGCCATCCGGGGCAAGAAAGGACGAACACTCACCGACGCTCAGGCGCGCCTGCTGGGTCCCGTGCGCAATCAACTGGCTCTGCTCTGTACGGCACCGGCGGCAGTGATCTTTTCTGCGGCGCGCGCGGCGGAGATGATTCTCTACCCGTTCCTGATCCGGCTGGCCGGATTGCCCGCCTACAAGCAGGGGGAATGGGTCAATCTTTCGCGCCATAAATACAACGGGCTGATCGGCTACGATTTGTTGTGGTGCTGGTATTGCGATTGGATGACGGGGGTATGGGCGCTGGGCAGTGAGATGCTGCGCAATGTCGAGTCCTTCTGGTGTCCGATCCGCTTCCAAAGCGATGCGAAAAACCGTCACGTGGCGCTCGACTTTCCCGATGTGGAAAAATGGGCGCCGCATGATGGAAGCATGGAGGATGTTGTGCGGCTGTTCGAGAAGCACTATGACGGAAAGACGCCCAATCGCTGGTGGGGGCACCCGGACCGCCAGCCTCCCCAAAATTCCGAATGACCTTCGTGCGCACGGAGCCTTCCTTTCACTACCGTGCCCTGCGACTCATCTCAAAAAACGGGCAATGGGAGATGGGCCTCTCTCCCTATTATCACGGCGTCCGCCTTCGCGTGGGCCGCACGCGCCGCCCTCCCACATTCCTCGATGTCTGCCTCGGGCATGAGAGCCGTTCGTTTCTTCCCGCCCTCGAATCGGTCATGCAAATGCTCGCGCCACTGGAGGAATCGGCCACCCATCAAGAAATCGAGGAGGCTCTTTCCTGCATCAAACGACCCCCCTCACCCGCAAGACCGGACTCCCTCTCAGACTCCGCAAACAGCACTCACAAGAGAGTCAGTTGATTGGTGGTCGCCTCAGCAGCCGCTTTTTTGCGGCGAGCTTTTGTGAAGGCAGCCTGCCCATCGGCGTTCAGCTCGGCACTCTCGAGATTGTGGAGGATTTCTTTGGCACGGCGCAGAACGTCTTCGGGAAGCCCGGCCAGACGCGCCACCTGGATGCCATAGCTCTGATCGGCACGCCCCGGCAGGATTTTGCGCAGGAAGATGACCTCCTCATTCCATTCGCGGACGGCAACATTCAGGTTCAACACGCCGGTGCGCGAGCGCTCGAGATCGGTCATTTCATGGTAGTGTGTGGCAAAGAGGGTCCGGCAGCCGATTTGGTCGTGCAGGTATTCCGCGACGCTCCACGCGATGGAGAGGCCATCGAATGTGGAAGTGCCGCGCCCGATCTCATCCAGAATGACAAGGCTGGATGCGGTGGCATTGTTGAGGATGCTGGCCGTCTCGTTCATTTCGACCATGAAGGTGCTCTGTCCCCGTGAGAGATCATCGCTTGCGCCCACCCGCGTGAAGATGCGGTCCGCGAGTCCCATGCGCGCGGAAGCAGCCGGGATGAACGATCCGGTCTGAGCCATCAGGACGAGGAGCGCGGTCTGGCGGAGGTAGGTGGATTTTCCGGCCATGTTGGGGCCGGTGATGATTGCGAAGGTCTTGCCATTTTGTCCGAGAGTGGTGTCGTTGGGAACGAAGCGTCCCTCGTTGGCATCCAGGATGGGGTGTCGGCCCTCACTGATTTCCAGGATTTTGTCGGATTCCTCGATTTGCGGGCGGGTGTAGCCGCGCAGACGCGCGGATTCGGCCAGGGAGGCCAGGGCATCCAGGGCGCCCACTGCGGCGGCGGTCTTCTGGAGGGAGGCGGTCTCTTCCAGCACGACCGCGCGAAGCTCCAGGAAAATTTCCATCTCCCGGGCGCGGGCCTTTTCATCCGCCCCCAGAATTTTTCCTTCGATGTCCTTGAGTTCCGGCGTGATGAAACGCTCGCCATTTACGGTGGTTTGCTTGCGAAGATAATCCTCCGGCACCGAGGACAGGTTGGCTTTGGTGATTTCGATAAAGTATCCAAAGACGGAGGTGTAGCGGACCTTGAGGGATTTGATGCCCGTCCGTGCGATTTCACGCTCCTGCAATTGCGAAATCCAGTGTTTGCCTTCATGAGATGCGGAGCGCAGCTCATCAAGGCCCGCATCGCAACCATCCCGGATCATCCCGCCATCGCGCGTCACAGCCGGCGGCTCGTCCACCACAGACGCCCGCAACCTCGCCGCCAGCTCCGGGAGTGGGTGAATGGCCGCACCCAGTTCGCGCACGAGCGCGGGCAAGTCCTCGGAAAACGCCTGCGACAGCGATTCTCCTGCCGCAGAATGTCCGGTGAAGCCCTCGAGCCGCGCAAGTACCGACGGCAACTTTTCCAGGGAGGCCGCCAGGGCGGCGAGGTCGCGGGCATTGCCGGCATTCCCGTGGAGCCGCGAGAGGCCGCGTTCGAGATCGCGGATGCCCGCCAGGTCCTCTCGCAAGGCCGAAAGGCCCATGGGATGCGCAAGGAAGAGGGCAATGACATCCTGCCGTTCCATGATCCGCGCGGTCACCCGCAAGGGTTCCAGCAGCCAGGAGCGCAGCGTACGCGCACCCATCGGAGTACGGGTCGCATCAAGGACGCCAAGGAGCGTCATCCCCCGACCGCCGCAGGAGGACACAATCTCCAGGTGTGCCTGTGTCGAAGCGTCCAGAACAAGAAACTGACCATGACGAAACGGGCGGAGCGAACGAATATGCGAAGCCTTCCGCCGCAACTGCATCGTGACATAATACAGGAGTGCGCCTGCGGCATTGAGCGCGAGCGGGAGATCCGCGCAACCGAAGCCGTCGAGGGAATGAACCCGAAAATGAGCGCGGAGGGTTTCCGCCGCCTGATCGGGCTGGTACAAATAATCATCCAGTGCGTGGAGTGTCCCGGCGGCGGATAGCGCGGGCACCTGGCTCTCGGGAGCGACGATTTCGGCGGGGGAAATGCGCGCCAACTCATCCAGAAGGGCGGCTTCACCAGGAAGCTGGGTCACACGAAACTCGCCCGTCGTCAACTCACAGGAGGCCAGCCCCAGCCCGCCCGCGCCTGCACAGATCGAAGCCAGATAATTGGGAGCGCGTCCCTCCAAATCCGCCGCCTCAATGGTGCCGGCACTGAGGATTTCCGTCAGCTCCCGCCGGACGAGCTTCCCCGAAGTGACTTCACCGACCTGATCGCAAATGGCCACCCGCCAGCCCGCCGCCACCAGCTTCTCGATGTAGCTGCGGGCGGCATGGTAGGGCACGCCGCACATCGGAGTCTGCCCGCGTTTGGTCAGCGCGACATTCAGGATGGGAGAGGCCTCCCGGGCATCATCGCCAAACATTTCATAAAAATCCCCCAGCCGGAAGAGCAGGAGGGTTTTCGGAGGCAGGCCGCGTCGTGCCTCGAGATACTGTCTCATCATGGGGGTTTGGGTATCAGCCACGCTGCGAGAGAGTTAGGGTGTTGAAGATTCCGTGGGAGCGGTCTCGCGCTTGAAGAGTGAGCGCAGGGCGAGGCCGTCGCCGGGAGTGGGGGCGCTCAGGGAAAACCCGCAGAATTTGCCGGCGATCATCTGCGTCCATATCAGGATTTCGGGGTCACCGGTCTTGGGGCCGTGCAGCCAGACATAGGAGCCTTCGCGGGGCAGCGTTTTTCCTCCTGTGGGGGTGGGTGTCACCTCTCCGCGCCGACTCTCCGAAAAGCCCATGGCGCGGTAGTCGCCCACGCGGTGGTTCAGCCACTCGCCGGGATCATCACCATCCGCCAAAGGAAAATACGAAAGATGGATCGGAGCGATACCGGGCTTTTCATAAGTCGCGGCCAGGTGCTCGGGCAGCGCCGCCCCCACCACCACCAGCCTGGCATCGGTCAAACGATAGGAACCAACCACTGGAGGGAACCCCAACCATGTGTCCGGCCCACCAAAACCGCCAATCGGCTCGAGAGGCCGGTTTTTCAGCAAAATGAACGCACCCACGGCAACAGCCACCGCGCAGAGCATCAGACTCCAGATCAGAGGGTCATTCCAACCCCGCGCCTGGCGATTCTTCCCGCTGGTCAGCATATACACCCCCCGCTTTTCACAGCTTCAATTCTTCCCCGGTGAGTCCATTGAGAACAACAAATTTCTCGTGATGGAATGTCGGGTCGGCGCGGAAGGTCAGGCGGCCCGCATAACGCCGCTCGATGTCCACAAGGAGTTCCTCGTCCTCCTCCCGGAGACGTTTCAGGAGTTCCGGATGAACAATCACTTTCACCTCATGGACGGAGTTTTGGTGCTTGCGCATGAGAGCGTTCAAACGCCTTTGCAGCTCGACGCTCAGCGTCATGGGGTTCTTCACCACTCCGCGGGAATGGCAATACGGACACGGCATATACTGAGAGCTGGCCAGACTCTCCGCAGCGCGCTGACGCGTCATTTCCATCAACCCCAGCTGGGAAATGGGAAGCACATGGGTGCGGGCCTTGTCGCGCTTGAGGCGCTCGCGCACACGCTGAAAGACCGCCTGCTGGTCCTTGCGGCCTTTCATGTCAATGAAGTCGGCGATGATAATGCCGCCCACATTGCGAAGTCGAAGCTGGCGGCAAATCTCATCCGCCGCCTCGAGGTTGGTCTGCAGGATGGTCTTTTCCATTTCTTTGCCGCCGCGGTTGCGCCCGGTATTCACATCAATGGCCACCAGCGCCTCGGTTTCATCAATGACGAGATACCCGCCGCAGGGCAGCCACACCTGGCGGAGAAAGGCCGCGTCAATCTGGGCCTGCACGCCGAAGCACTCAAAAACAGGCTCGGCACCCGAATAGACCTGGATGCGTTTTTTGGCGCGCGCGGAAACCATGCCCACCAGGCTCTGCATCCTCTCGGCAGCCTTCGAGCTGTCCAC
Source organism: Terrimicrobiaceae bacterium (assembly GCA_021463905.1). GTDB lineage: Bacteria > Verrucomicrobiota > Verrucomicrobiia > Chthoniobacterales > Terrimicrobiaceae > JAJTZA01. The sequence continues at coordinate 16,775 of JAJTZA010000142.1, forward strand.
AATGACCGCATCAATATCGTCGGTCAGAAAATCGCGGACGGTTCGATCCACCAGTCCCGGTTCTTGAAACAGGCAGGCAGGCGCGGGCCGCTCCTCGAGGCCCTTCTGGACTTCGGCCCACTGCTCAAGCAGCAAACTCAGATCCCGGACAAAAAACCGGGCGCGCTGGCCCTGGCCGGCCGTGCGCATGATCACGCCCATACCCGCCGGAACCTGAAGCTCACGCAGGATCTTGCGCAGCCGGTCGCGTTCCTTGGGGTCATCAATTTTTCGCGAGATGCCACACTGGTCGTTGAAAGGCATGAGTACCAGGAAGCGTCCGGCGAGGCTGATGTCGGTCGTGATCCGGGGTCCCTTGGTGCCGATGGGCCCCTTCTTGACCTGAACGAGCATCTCCGAACCCACGGGGTAGATGGACGGGACTTCCTTCTGTGTGATCTTCGGCTTTTTCTTTTTGGGAGTTCCTTCCTGGCGGCTCACCGCCTCGATGCCGCTGTCGAGAGCCGCCGGCATGGCATCCCAAAATTGGAGGAAGGCATTTTTTTCAAAGCCGATGTCCACGAACATGGCCTTGATGCCAGGCTCGATATTTTTGACGCGGCCCTTATAGATGGCGCCGACGATATTGCGGTCGCTGTCGCGTTCGGTGGTGAACTCTTCCAGGCGGCCATTGTCGAGGAGCGCCACGCGCGTCTCGAGGGACTCGCAGCTGATGACAATTTTAAGGCCGGTGGATTTTTTGCGGATACTGAGGAGGCGTTTGACGGCTTCGATCATGGAATGTGGAATGGGTTGTGTCTCCTTGAGGAGACGTTAAATTTCCTGGTGAGGCTCTCATCGTCTGGGAGACGGCGCGGGCCGGTTTTTTTCCTTTCCCTTGCGGTCTTTGTTGCCGCTGAAGAAATTGAAAAGTTTTTGCAGGCCGGAGGGTTCTCTCGGCTTGTTGCGGACGCGTCCGGGGGCATCGGCATCCTCGCGGATGTTCGGGTCTGCGGGGCGGTCGGCCTGTTGTTCGGAAATCGCATCGGTCGCCGAAGCGGTTTCCGAATCCTCCGCGATGCCTGTGGACGCGGGGATGTCCCGACCGAAGTCAATGCTGTTGATAAACGCAGTGTTTCCGGGTGCGGGCTCCAGAGCCGCCACCAGCACCGGCTCGGCGCGTGGCGGCGCATCAGGCTCTGCGGGCGGCGGTGGAGCGCCATACTCGGGCAGACCCAGCGTGTCTTCGAGGATTTTTGCGGCAATGGGCGCAGCCACCCCTCCGCCAGACTTCGCGCCCTGCACAAAAACCGCCACCGCATAACGCGGGTTCTCGTAGGGCGCAAACGAGACGAACCAGACATGATTGTCCTTCACGCGCTGCCCGTTCCGCATACTCCAGTTTTGCGCCGTGCCCGTCTTGCCGGCAACCTGGATGCCTTGAATCCGCGCCCGCCCCCCCGTGCCTCCCCCTTCCTCAACCACCCGGCGCATCCCGTCACGCACGCGGTTGATCTGCTCGACGGTCAGCCCCCCATCGGTGAGCAGGTTTGAGCGAACACGCGCCGGTTCCTGCAGGAGGGTGTTGCCATCCTGGGAAACGATGCGATCCACCAGCCTCGGATAAAATGAGGTGCCTCCATTGGCCAGTGTCGCGGCGAGCATGGCCATCTGGAGAGGCGAGGCCAGCACTTCACCCTGACCAATCGCGGTGTTGGCGGTGTAGCCGGTCGTCCAGCGTTCGCGGGGACGCACCTGCGCGAGGTAGGCGGGACCCGGAAGAATGCCCGGACTCTCGCCGGACAGCGGGACGCCGCTTTTCTGTCCCAGGCCGAGCAGGTTTCCCATGGCCGTGATATTGTCAATGCCTGTGGCAATTCCGAGGCGGTAAAAGTAGCCGTTGCACGAGAGCTTGAGTGCGCTTTCCAGGCCCATCGAGCCATGCGACGTGCTGTGGCATTTCATGAAGACATTCCCGATGGAAATCCCGCCTCCGCAGGGGTACACGGTCGCCTTGCCCGCTTTCAATCCCGCCAGCGAAATAAAAATCTTGTAGGTGGATCCCGGAGCAAAGGAGCTGATGGCGCGGTTCAACAGGGGGTTGGTTTCATCGGAAGTCAGAGCAGCCCAATCCTTGGTCGCAATGGCGGGAATGAACGTGTTGGGGTCAAACGACGGAACGGACGCCATGGCGAGGATGTCGCCGTTGCGCGGGTCCACAACCACGGCAGCTCCCCGGCCCACGGAACGCAGCGCCTTTTCCACAATGTATTGGATGCGCGCATCCAGGGTGAGAAAGACATTGGCGCCCTGCTTCGGCTCCACGACCGAAACCTCCCCCTCGATCACGCCCTTGACATTGCGTTGCAGGATGCGCACCCCTGGCGTCCCCCGCAGGTATTTGTCCATGAAGAGTTCGATCTGGGCCTTGCCCTCGACGTCGGGGTCATAAAAATTGAAGTCGTTGATGTCGGGCTGTTTTTCCAGGTCGGCCACCGGGCCGACGTAGCCGAGGATGTGTGCGGCGAGCGCTCCATACACGTAATGTCGGACGGGTTTCTGTGTGACATTGACACCGGGCAGCTCGACATTGCGTTCGGAGAGAACGGCCATGGTGTCAAAGTCCAAATCCTGCCGGTAATGGAAGGGCACCTCGCGATTGTTGCGGTAGTGGATTTGGAGACGGCGGGTATTGTAATCCTCGGCGGCATCCAGCTCCTCAAGGCGTGGAATAATCTCCTCGGAAACAATGCGCGCGACGTCGGCTTCCTTGAGGTCTTTGGGCATGTTGTGAACGGTGCCCCGATAGGTTGTCGTGGGAACGCCCCCATGATGGTCGCGGTAAGCGCGCACCACGTCGGGAAGGTAGAAATCCACATCGAAGCTCATGCGGTTTTGCACGAGCGGCATCCCATGACG
>JAJTZA010000143.1 GCA_021463905.1 Terrimicrobiaceae bacterium
GTGCGCGTGGATGGCGGCACCACCGTGCGCGAAGGCCACTCCATCGGCCACCTCGTCAAAGACCGCCTCAAAAATGCCAGCCTGCGCATCATTGACGCCACCGTCCACCTCGAACCCGAAGACCCCGAAAAATAGCGCCAGGCATTTTCTCGTTCTCAATGCGGGGGGGTATGCTAAAAACGTGGGTTCTTTTCATGGCCGAGGAAACCGAAATCCCAGATGAGGAACTGGTCAAGCGCTCGCAGGCGGGCGAGCCGGAGGCCTTCGACGACCTGGTTCTGCGGTACAGTCCGCGGCTGTACGGGCTGGTCTATCACATGACCTCCAACCACGAGGATACCGATGATCTCCTCCAGGAAGTTTTTTCCAAGGCCTTCCGCTCGATCCGCAGCTTTCGCGGACAATCCAGCTTTTACACCTGGCTGCATTCGATCGCCGTGAACATGGCGCTCAATTTTCTCAAAAAGCGCGGGAAGCGGTTTTCCATGAGCCTGGATGATGTGGACAGTGGCATCCAAAACGACCCGGATTTTATCGAAGCGACCTCGACCAACGACCCTTTGCGCGAAGTGGGCCTCACCGAATTGCAAAAAAGATTGAACGAAGCCCTCCAGAAGCTGTCCAACGATCATCGAGCCGTGGTCACTATGTTTGACATCCAAGGAATGCCTCATTCGGAAATCGCTAAAATTTTAAAAATCTCGGAGGGGACAGTCCGTTCGAGGCTGTTTTACGCGCACCGCCAGTTGCAAAACTCACTGCGCGCGTTTATTTCTCATCGTTGAATTGTATGAATCAAAACCAGGAAGAATCCGTTGCCAGATTGCTGCGATTGAAGCGCCACGAGCAGCCCCCGCATGGCTACCACGAGAAATTTCTCAGGAATTTTCACCGTCGGCAGCGCGCGGAGGCTCTTAAGAGCGGGACGTGGCAATCTCTCTGGGAGGCTTTCTGCGGCATCTGGCCCAACTACCAGGTCCCCCGACTCGCCTACGTGGCCAGCGTGGCGGCCCTGGCCGGAGCCGGTGTCTTTCTGATCGCCCAGCCGCACAACCCCCGGGACACCGCGCAGGGAACCCTGGCTCAGTGGAGCGCCACACCGGACTTTTCTCTCGAACCGCAGCACTCTGTGTCTGCGGCACCGGTGACGATTGGCTCCACCATCCCGGTTTCGAGTCCGGCGGGGACATCCGAGCATTATGTTTTGCAGCCGAGTCCCTCCAGCACGGATCAACCCTTGAGTTTTTAAGGCTCGCCGGGAATGAGGATTGGGCTGGCATTTTTGCTTGGCACGGCAACATTTTGCCTGGGGGCAGATGCGCCAGTCGCGGACACACCGGGTGTGGCGGAAAAGTCGGGCATGCCGGACATGGCGGCCACGCTATCCCAGCAGGTAGGGGCGGTTTTTCAGAGGCTCTCGCCTGCTGTGGTGCGCGTGGAAGCCACGGATCGTCATGGCAAACTCTCCGGGACAGGGTTTTTTGCCGATCCCCTAGGGACGGTTTATACGGTTTCCGCAACCATCGGGGACGGACGGAACGTGGTCGTGGTGAAGGGCGGGCGGAAGCTTCCTGCCAGGGTCTTGGCGACTGACACGCGCAGCGGCGTGGCACTCCTGCGGGTGGAGAATCCGGGGGGGGCGTTTATTCCCGTGGGGGATTCCAGGCTGTTGCGGCTGGCCAGTCCGGTGATGGCCATTGGGTTTCCGATGGATTTGGCCTCTTCCCCCACCTTTGGGATTGTTGGCGGGTTTGATCGGAAATTTCAGGGGCATTTTCTTGTGGCCACGCATATTCGTGCGAACATGCCTGTACAAAATGGTTTTGGCGGTGCTCCTCTATTGAATTTGCACGGGGAAGTGGTGGGGATGGTTGTGGCGGGTCTGGAGGGAGGGGCGGCATGTTTCGCGCTGCCCATCGAGGCTGCGGAAAAAGTTCGGAGGGATGTCATGCGGTTTGGCGAGGCGCGTCCTGGTTGGGTGGGGGTCACGGTCGAGTCCCAGCCGGAGGGTGTGGTTCAGGTTGCGGGGTTGGGAGCGGAGACTCCCGCCGCGCGCGCGGGATTGCACGAGGGCGACATCGTGCGGCAAGTGGGCAATGTCCCCATCAAAACAGTGGAGGATATTTTGGATGCGTCCTTTTATCTCACAGACGGTGACTTTGTGCCCATCCGCATCGTACGAGACGGTCAGGAAATCGAGTATTCGGTGCGGGCGACCACCCACCCGTCAAATGCCAGGGACGGACTCCACGCATCGAGCGAGAGTTTTGAGTTCAAGCTGCTGACGAAATAACCGGGCGGATCAGGAGCGCGCCTGATGCGTGGCCCGGGCCAGAGGCCCGACAAATTCACGAACAGCACGGGCGGGATCCCCGGGGTTTCTGGCGATGCGTTGGACGATGGCACTGCCGACTACCACCGCATCGGCCTGACGGGCAATGGCTACGGCTTGTTCCGCATTGGAAATCCCAAAGCCGACAGCAATCGGGAGCGAGGTGAGGGATTTGAGTTTTGCCAGTTGGTCCGGAATCGAATCCGCCAGCTCGCTCTGCTCGCCCGTGACACCCTCCCGGGAAACGTAATAGACAAACCCCTCCCCGCCCGCGCAGATGCGGCGCATGCGCTCCGGTGGTGTGGTTGGAGCCACGAGTCGGATCGGAGCCAACCCCGCCGGCAACCCGGCCTCCTCCGGAGGCAAATCAAGAACCAACAAACCATCCGCTCCACAAGCCACCGCCTCCCGAACAAACTCCTCCATCCCGTAGGCAAAAATCGGGTTCAGATAGGTAAAGAGCACCAGAGGGATTTCGGAGGACTGACGGAAGGCGCGTACAGCATCCAGAACACCCCGGACCGTCATTCCCGCAGCCAGGGCCCGACCGGCAGCTGCTTGGATGGTCGGGCCATCCGCCAGGGGATCGGAAAAAGGAATCCCGATTTCGATCACATCCGTGCCCGCCTCCTCGAGTGCCTGGAGGATCGTGGAGAAGGCTGCCGGGGTCGGATCGCCTGCCGTCACATAGGCCACGAAGCCTGCTTGCCCATCGCGGGCCAGCCGGTCAAAAGTCGCAGAGAGTCGCCCCGACATACCGCGTTTCAAGGGGTCTCGAGCGGAGGCGCCTGGGACGACCAGGCCTCGGCGCGTTCGTAGGTGTCGGCAATCCGCAGCAACTTCGCCTCATCCAGCGCCCTCCCGAGAAATTGCAGCCCCACTGGCAACCGCACGGAACCTTCCTCGATAAATCCACACGGGACACTCAAACCACAAATCCCGGCAAGATTCGCAGCGATCGTAAAAATATCCGCCAGATAGGTTTTCAAAAGATCCTGCCCACGCTCGCCGAGACGGAGAGCCGCTTCGGGAGAGGTGGGACACACAATGGCATCCACCGAAGCAAAGGCGGCCTCGAAGTCACGCCGGATCAACGTTCGCACTTTTTGGGCACGAAGATAATACGCATCGTAGTAGCCGCTCGAAAGCACATGCGTTCCAAGAATAATCCGGCGTTTTACCTCATTCCCAAACCCCTCGGCACGGGTGCGCTCGTAAAGGTCGAGCAGATTGGCGGGATTCTGAGCGCGGTGCCCGTAGCGGATGCCATCCAACCGCGCCAGATTTGCGGAAGCTTCCGCTGTGGAGAGAATGTAATACGTCGAAACGGCGTATTCCGTGTGCGGCAGGCTGATTTCAACAATCTCGGCACCCAGCTCCTCGCAACGGCGAATGGCCGCCTCAACTGCGTTGCGCACCCGCGCATCCATGCCGTCAATGAAGTATTCCTTCGGCTTCCCCAGGCGGACGCCCTTGAGGTCGTCGCGTCCCAGACCCGCGAGAAAGTCCTCCGGTTCCAAATCCAGCGATGTTGAATCCCTGGGGTCATGCCCCGCAATGACGTTGAGGACAGCCGCACAGTCCCGAACCGAGCGGGCCAGCGGGCCGATCTGATCGAGCGAGGATGCGAAGGCACCCAGCCCGTAGCGGGAAACGCGACCGTAGCTGGGCTTCACGCCGACGCATCCACACAGGGCAGCCGGCTGCCGGATCGAGCCTCCGGTATCCGAGCCCAAGGCGACAGGGATCTCGCGCGCCGCAACGGATGCGGCGGAACCGCCACTCGACCCGCCGGGAATGCGCGTCACATCCCAGGGATTGCGGGTGGGATGCCACGCGGAGTTCTCCGTCGAGGAACCCATGGCCAGCTCGTCCATGTTCAGACGGCCAAAGGGGATGGCACCCGCCGCGCGCAGACGCGCGATCACCGTGGCATCATAAGGAGCGCGATAGCCCGCCAGAACCTTTGACGCGCAGGAGCAGGTCTCACCCCGCACGCTGATCGCATCCTTGATCCCGACAGGAATCCCGCCCAAGGGCAGGTGGACATCCGCCGCTTGCGCCGCCGCGCGCGCCGGGGCGAGGTCGCGGCTGAGGAACGCGCCCACGGTCGGCTCGAGTGCCGCGATGCGGGCTTCGAGCGCTTCCAGATACTCGACGGGCGAGAAGGCGCCTGAGCGGAACCCTGACTGAACTTCGGAGAGGGAGAGTGTGGCGAGGCTCATTCCCTTATTCGACAACTTTGGGAACCATGATGAGGTGGTGAGCCTGCCGCGGCGCCAATGCGAGGGCGGAGTCCCGTTCGAGACCCTCGACGGGCACGTCTTCGCGCAGGACATTGAACACCGGGTTGGCATGGGCGGTCGGCTCGACAGCAGACACATCCACGCGCCGCAGCAGCTCGATGTGTTCGAGGATACGCCCGATCTGATCGGCAAAAGCGCGCGTCTCCTCGGGAGTGAGCGCGATGCGCGCAAGACGCGCGACAGATTCAACATCCAAAACAGAATCAGACATGGCTTAAAAAATTCGGTGTCCCGTGGCCGGATCAAAGAGGTGTGCGCGGTTCACTTCGGCCTCAAATTGCAGGCGGTGGCCCACTTCGCGGTGGTCAATGGCCGCATGGCTGCGGCTGATAATCGTATGGGCGCCGGTTTGCAGGTAGAAGTACGTTTCCGCACCCATCGGCTCGACAATATCCACCACGGCCTGAAAGGAGTTTTCCGACGGAGGCTTCCCGGATGCCAGCAGCTCACAGTTCTCGGGACGGATGCCCA
>JAJTZA010000144.1 GCA_021463905.1 Terrimicrobiaceae bacterium
CACATAGGGGCCGTTGTTAGGACTCGGGCGAGTGCCATGAAAATAAATTCCGACGCTCTGAATGTCCTCAAAGGACGAGCCGAGGAAGGTGTATCCGGAAACGGGGATTGTCGGCAGAGGCGCCACGTTTTCAGGAGAAAACGCCGCCCAGGTCGAATTCGAAAGATTGCTGCCCGTCAGGCTGCCATTTGCGGCAAATGTCAAGGTATTGTTTGAAATATACCAAGAGTTGGCGTTTTTCAGCACGAAGCGAACGTTGTCAGGCACCCCTGAGATGTAATAGTTGATTGCACTGCTCCCGTTAAAGGAAACGGTCTGGTTGGGACCCACGGTCGGTTTGAAGGCAAACATGGCAGTAAGCGTACCATTGGGGCCGAACCCAGAGGCCAATAATTTGGTATTTTCGAGAGGTTGCCATGTTGGATTATACAATCCCGTTACCCAGGCTAAATCCACAGCCCCACCGCTTTCGGGTTGGGTTTGGAAACCGCCATAGACAGCGGGGCCGGTGTAGTTGCCAGGCCCCGGGTTAATGGGCGTGCTGTCGCTATATTTCCACGTTCTCAAATTGCCACTCGGATCAACCGACGACGGAAGGACGAAATCCCGGAATGTGGTGGTGTAATTGCCGTTATAGTTGATGACGAGACTTGCCCGTGCGTTTGCGGCAACGAAGACCGCAAGACCGCAAATGAGTCCGGTTATAAGCATTTTTTTCACTGGTGGTTTCATGGTTGTTTTTTTTGTTTGCTGTTTCTGTTTCCACAGCTTTCCCGTTCGACGAGATGTGTGGGAAAGGTTTGGAGCGCGCCGCGCGCGGAGTTCCGGTTGGCGAGGAGATCAATCATGAGTTCCGCCGCCGCCCGTCCGATTTTGTAGCGCGGTTTTCCGATGGTCGTGATGGTGGGGTTGAAGTGCCGCGCGATGAGCGAATTATTGAAACCGACGACCGCGACATCCTCCGGGACACGCATGCCATTTTCCATGAGCGAACGGATCAGGAGTGCAGCGAGTGAGTCATTTTGCGCAAAGATCAAGGTGGGCCATTTCGTTTTTCGTTCACCAAACGTTTGGATGAGCGCCGACCAGATTTCCCGGGAATCCGTGTTGTCTCCGACCTGAATAGACTCCGTCAACCGGCATTTTGCCCTCGCAAGTTCTCTTCCCGCAGCGCATTCGCCAAGGCGCTTGGAAAAATAGTCACTCTGGCCAAAAAATGCCGCCTCCCCGTGCCCCCAGCCGTCCACGATCCGCCACGTTTCGGAGTAACCCTTCACATGATCGGCCACCACGCTCGTCACTCCACGCTTGCTGAAATTGTCGCCAATGGCCACCATCGGCATTTTCTTTTGGATCAGATACTCCGTGGCGTCGGGGGCGATATTCATGTTGATGAAGCCGCTGGCCTGTCCCTCCTCGACCAAAATCCGGGCAAGCTCCAAGTCGGCCTGACCTTCCCTGATGTTCGCGATCTCGAAGCGGAACTTCCAGACATTGAAGCCATCCATAAGTCCGTTCAGGTAGTCGCTGAAAAGGTCTTCTCCCGGCGCGACGGGAACCGCCTCCTTCCGAACCATGAGCACAATCGGAGCCTTGACGCGACGCCGCGGTGCCGCTTTTGCAACCCTGCCACCGGTCGCCCCCGAGCCCTTTCCGCGCACGATGGTGCCCAAGGCCCGCCGACGATCAACCAGGCCTTCCTCCACCAGCACCCCATACGCACGATCAATGGTGTCCTGTGACACGCCAAACGCCCGTGCCGCCTCCCGGCAGCTCGGCAGCCTGCTGCCCTCGGAAAAAACTCCCTCCAGTATCTGATTCCGGTAGTGCGACGCAATCTGCCGGAACAAGGGGCCATGAGCGCGAACGGTGCCGCCGCCCGCCGCCCCTTTGGCTTCGACAATGTCCACTGGTGAATCGAGAAAAGTCATTCCATTTCCTGTTTATCTGATTATCTGCATTTGGCAACAAAAATTTTTAAAAAATTTTCACGTCCTCATTCTCGTTTATTTTTTTGGAATTCCCGTTGCCGTCAGCGTGAATTTGCCAAGGGCCACATAGGGGGCGTTTTCGCCGGCGCGATAGCCTGCGTTATAGACGCCGACGCCCTGAATATCCGTGAATGACGAACCGAGGGTGGAGTACTCGCCAGAGCTCGAATCGGGAATTTCCGGCAGAGGAGACGCATCCTCCGGATCAAACTCCGCCCAGTTGGAATCCAGCAGGTCGAATCCCGCGAGGCTGCCACCCTCCTCGCCCAATTTCAAAGGAATGGACGAAATATACCAAGTGCCGGCGTTTTTGACCACCAAGCGGGTCGGCGATGTCGAGTTCACGACATAGTCGAGCGAACTGGTCTCGTCGAAGCAAACGGTCTGACCCGCCCCAACTGCCGGTTTGAAGACAAACAGGGCGGTCAATGTGGAGTTACCGCAGGATGCACTGGCCACTAATTTGGTATTTTCGAGAGGCGGGTAGGTGGGATTATGCAAGCCCGTGATCCAGAACAGTTCCGCAGAACCGTCGTCATCGGGTTCGGTTTGGAACCCGCCAAAAATTTCGGGACCGGCGTAGTTGGCCGTTGGGGAAATGGCCGTGCTGTCGCTATATTTCCACGTTCTCTTGTTGGTATCCGGAACGTCCACCGGTTCCGGAAGAACAAAATTCTCTCTTGGAATTTCGCCAGTGATGTAATTTGCGCTGAAGTTGATGACAACTTCCTCCTGTGCGCTTGCGGCGACAAAGGCAGCGAGAGTGATCCCGATGCAGGTTTTCATGGTGGATTTTTTTCTTGTGGTTTTCATGGCGGAGTTTCTGGTTTTACGGTCCCCAAATTTGATCCTCGTTCGTCTCCCATTGTTCGATGGAGATCATGCGAATTGAACCGGTGATAAAACCGCAGACGGCCTTGCCCTTGTGGCGCGGGGCCCATGCGTTGTATGGAAGAGGAGTGCGGCCGGTGTTGCTGTCCTTGACTCCGTTCCCGCTGAGGTCAGCGTTGAAGGGGGCTGTCCATGGGCCATAGAATCCCCCCCGTCCTCCGTGTTCGGCGCGACAGTCCGCGATAACGATGGTATTCGGTCGGATGTCCTCGACCCGTGCCGACCCCGGGTGATATTTGGTATTCCGGCCTTCATTCGAAAATCCCTTGTATAAAAAGACCCGGTCCGTGCGCACCCCGGGATTCTGCTGCACCCCTCCCCGGTAGTCAGTGTAGTTCGGCCCGATGGTGCCACCATTCATCCTTTTGTCCTTCTCTGCCGGACAACGCAAAAATGCCGTCCCCACCACTCCCTTCGGTCTGGACAGGTAAGGCGCAATCGCATCGTCCCAAAAATTGCCAGCCCAACCCGTATCCAGGTTATAGTCTCCATAGTCGGGCAGCCTCCCCCCCTTTTCTGCCGCACAAGCCAGCACCGCGCCGAGGATTTGCCGCGTATTCCCGACGCAAACCGTCGTGTGGGCATCCTGTGTGAACGACATCGCCACCGGCGCAAGCACCAGCGCAAGAACCAAGAGGACACCTATACACACCATCGTCTCCAAGAGAGTGAAAGCACGTCTTCCACCCAAAAGAATTCTTCTGGGGCTCACAGTTTTCATTGATAACTGCATATCTGCATATCCGCTCATTGTCAACTCGAGAATCGCTCCGTATGCTCGGGTGCCTAAAAAAATCGTCGAAATTCGGTCTTGTCGGGGCTGGTATTTTGAAGCATGGTGAATGGTTCCATTGGAGAACAGACATGAGCATTATTGAAAAAATCGAGGCGGAGCAGGCGAAGAGCGGGCATCCGGAGTTTCGCGTGGGCGACACGGTGAAGGTTCACTCGAGGGTGATTGAAGGGGAAAAAGAGCGCATTCAGGTTTATTCGGGGATTGTGATTGGCCGTCGTGGGACGGGGTTGAATGCGAATTTCACAGTTCGGCGGGTGAGCTACGACGTGGGGGTTGAGCGGGTGTTTCCGCTGCATTCTCCGCGCATTGCCAAGATTGAAGTCGAGCGTGCGGGATCCGTTCGCCGGGCCAAGCTGAATTATCTGCGCAAACGCAAGGGCAAGTCCGCAACGACGGTTAAAGAAAAAGCGGCTCCGCGCCGCTGAGCGCAAGCGCGCGATGCCCCTCTCCCCGGCAGGCGCACAGTTGACCTTCGCCTTCGAGGAGGCGTATTGGGCGCGTGGCATCCTCCGTGTGGCGGGAGTGGATGAGGCCGGGCGGGGGCCATTGGCCGGTCCGGTGGTGGCCGCTGCGGTTGTTTTTCTTGAGCCGGTTGCGTTCCCTGGTCTGAACGACTCAAAAAAACTCGGAGCGCAAAGGCGTGTGGATTTGCATGAGCGGCTGATTTCGCACCCACAGGTTCTTTGGGCGACGGGAGTGCGTGAAGCGGAGGAAATAGACCGGCTGAACATCCTGCGCGCCACTCATGCAGCCATGGGCGAGGCGTTGGGCAAACTCGGGGGCGTCCATCATGCCCTCGTGGACGGGCTGCCGGTGCCCGGCCTCTCTGTCACCCACGATGCGCTGGTGGGTGGCGACGCCCGCTGCGCATCCATTGCGGCAGCCAGCATCATTGCCAAAGTTGTCCGCGATAAAATGATGGATGGCTGGCATGAGCACTTCCCCCAATACGGCTTCCACCGGCACCGCGGCTACCCCACGCACGCCCACCTCACACAACTGCGCCTCCATGGGCCTTCTCCAATCCATCGTCGCTCGTTTGCTCCCGTCGCGGCAGCCCTCCGCTGACCCTCCCGCGCACCTCGAACGCGGACGGCAGGGCGAGGAACTGGCTGCAAGGTTTCTCAAAGCGCGCGGTTGGAAAATCCTCCGCAGGAATTTTCGGGGGCGTGGTCGTGGCGAGGTGGATCTTGTGTGCCGTGACGGGGAGGTGCTTGTTTTTGTGGAAGTCAAGGCGCGGGCTGACGAGACCTTTGGGAGGCCTTCAGCGGCGGTGGACAAAAAAAAGCGCCTTCTCCTGTCCCGGGCCGCGCTCGAATGGCTGCGGATGCTGGACATGCCGGATGTCGCGTTTCGTTTTGATATTGTGGAGGTTCTGGGGGACGGGGAAATCCACCACATCGAGGGTGCGTTTTCGCTGCCGAAGCCATTTCATTATTGAGCGGTGGCCCCAGCCAGCTATACGAGTCCCATGCGCATTCTTTCCGGCATCCAGCCTTCGGGCACCCTGCACCTTGGCAATTACTTTGGAATGATGAAGCCCGCCATCGAGCTGCAGGAGCGGGGAGAGGCATTTTATTTCATTGCCGACCTCCACGCGCTGACGACGGTGCGCGATCCGAAGGCCCTGGCGGCCAACTGCCACGATGTCGCCCTCGATTTCCTTGCGTGCGGACTGGATCCCAAAAAGAGCTGCTTCTTTCGTCAGTCCGAGGTTCCTGGCATCGCCGACCTTGCGTGGATACTCAGTGCGCTCACGCCGATGGGCCTCCTCGAACGCTGCCACTCCTACAAGGACAAAACCACGCGGGGACTGACTCCCACGCACGGGCTTTTCGCGTACCCGGTCCTCATGGCCGCCGACATCCTCATCTACGAAAGCGATCTCGTTCCGGTGGGCCGGGATCAGAAGCAGCACCTCGAGGTCACGCGCGACCTGGTGGGAAAATTCAACGACGCCTACGGTGACATCCTCAAAATGCCCGAGGCCCATATCCAGGAATCCACCGCAGTGGTCCCCGGTCTCGATGGTGCCAAGATGAGCAAAAGCTACCACAATACCATCGGCATCTTTGAGGAGGAAAAATCGCTCCGCAAAAAAATCATGGGTATCAAAACCGACTCGACACCCGTGGAGGAGCCCAAACCCACCCAAGGCTCGACCATCCTCGACCTCTACCGTCTCGTCGCTCCGCCAGAGGAGGTCGCCCGCATGGAAGCCGATTTTCAAAATGGCGGGGTCGGCTACGGTGATTTCAAGAAGCGTCTCTTCGAGGCCACCCTTGCACACTTCGCACCCTTCCGTGCCCGCCGCGCGGAGCTGGCCGCAAACGACTCAACCGTCCTGGACATCCTCGAGGCCGGGGCCCGGCGGGCCGGCGACCTTGCAGCGAAAACGCTTGATAAGGTTCGTCGAGCGGTCGGCCTGCGTTGAGCGTGCGGGATTCCTTGATTTTGCGGAACGAAAGCCACAGAGTGCGGCTGCCATGAACACCTTGGAGCTGCTTGGGATCGCGCTCGGTCTGGCCACGCTGGCCGGCATCAATTTGTACCTGACCGTGCTGGTCGCTGGTCTTTGCGTGAATTTTCAATGGGTCATCCTCCCGCCCGACCTCGCGCAACTGAACGTGCTCGGAAACCCCTGGATTATTGGCGCGGCGGGCATTCTCTACCTTCTGCAATTTTTTGCCGATAAAATCCCGTGGGTGGATTCGCTCAACGACTCGGTGCACACGGTGATCCGTCCGCTGGGAGGGGTCGCGCTGGGTGTTCTGGCGTTGGGGGATTCCAATCCGGTCGTTCTGGTGATCGCCGGTTTGATGGCGGGCGGTGCGGCGCTCACCGCGCACACGGCCAAAGCCGGGGTGCGCTTGCTGGCCAATGCTTCGCCGGAGCCGGTTTCCAATATCGGCCTGAGCCTAGGCGAGGATGCCACCGTGCTGGGGGGTCTCTTCCTCCTGATGTTCCACCCGGTGGTGGCCGGCATTGTCGCTCTTGTGCTCCTGATGCTGGCATGGATTCTCCTGCCCAAAATCCTTCGTGCGACGCGGGCCACCGTCTGGCTGGCATGGCGGAAACTCAACGCGCCCGCCCGGGCGCCGGATGCGGCCACTCAGCGCCTCCCGGTCGGCATCGAACTCGCTCTGCGGCGCGCCCATGCGGAAGCCAGCTCGATACGACGCGCTGCGTTCTGCGTCAGCGGAGGCGGGCTCCGGCTCCCCAAAAACCACCTCGGCTGGCTGATCCTTCTCGACGGCGCACCCCCCCGCGCGTTTTTTGTCGCCGTGCGCCTGCGGGGGCCTCTCATTGTCGAGATTCCTCTCCAGGACGCCGCCGTGCTCAGAACGACCAAATTCCTCAGCGAAGCGTTGGGCATCAAACGCAAGGAGGGACGCCACACCTTCCACTTCGAGCGCAGTCAACGCGATCTGGCCGATGCCTTTGCCGTCGATCTCGAAGCCGTGACCACCACGACCCCACCTCCCGCGCCCGACGAGGACAAGGCCGCTCCGGAGCCAGCCCACGACGCACCATGACCCCACCGCGCGTTTTCACCGGCGGGCCGCTCGATACCAATGCCTTCCTCGTGGAGGCACCCGGAGGACGGATTCTCTTTGATGCGCCCCAGGGTGCGGACGCGGCCTTTGCCAAAGAATCCATCGCCCTGCTCGTCCTCACGCACGGGCATTTCGATCATGTGGCCGATGCTGCCGCCATCCAGAAGCGGCACCAGTGCCCGGTCTGGGGGCACGCGCTGACCGCTCCCATGGTGACGGATCGCGAATTTTTCCGGCGGTGGGGATTTCAACTGGAGATCGAGCCTGTCCCTCTCGATGCCCTCATCGAGGAAGGTGATTCTGAATGGCTGGGAGCGGCAGTCCGGATCTTCCACGTGCCCGGCCATTGTCCCGGAAGCCTTTGTACGTATTTCCCCGGGGGTGGCTTCCTGATTGGTGGTGATGTCCTTTTTGCCGGAGGGATTGGGCGTTGGGATCTGCCCGGCGGAAACTACGAACAACTGGTGACGGGCATCCATTCGAAACTCTTCCTGCTTCCCGAATCCACCACCGTCCTTCCAGGACATGGCCCCGAAACCACCATCGGATCGGAAAAATCCTCCAACCCCTTTCTTCAATAGCGACCAGGGTGCTGATTCTCGGCGCATGTGACGAAGAGCGCCAGACGTCGCGCCACTTTTTTCGCCCACTCGCCGCTGGCTTAGGAGGACAGGAATGTCCGAATCGCCAGTGTGGCGAATCCCGCGTAAGCGCCGGCCAGCAGGTCATCCCAGACAATCACACCCGGCAGGCGAAGCCTTTCGACCCAGTGAATCCCCCATTTGAAAATATCAAAAATCCGGAAGAGTAAAAATCCGAGAACGATGATTTCCCACCCGGAGGAAGGGGGCAGCATGGCCCAGGTCAAGGCGAGGCCGGCCACTTCATCGAGGACGAACTCCCGGGGGTCGGACGTCAAAAACCGCCGTTCCGCCCAAGACTCGAGTGCCACCGCAGAGATCGTGGCCAATCCGGCCACGGCCAGAGTGATTTCCCAAAAGCCCGCTCCACCAACACGCGCCCGCAACCAGAGCGCCAAAACGAGCATCGCCGCAGAAGCGAGCGTTGCCGGCATGATCGGGAAACGCCCCATGCCAAAAAGCGTGACGGCCATTTCACGCAGCCCACCGGATTCCACGGACTGCTTTGCGCCAGGGGTTTTGAGGAACAGCCACTCGGAAGCCTGCGGAATGCGGATGGTGCAGGCGCGACTTCCGACAGCCTCGGAGGCCAGAAACGGTCGCAGGATGCCTCCGAGCGGCCATTGCGCAACCCATTCGCGAAGTGTCGCAGAGCGTCGAGCAGGGTGGCAAAACCCCATGACCGGCAGAGGGGGAGATGCGACAGACGTGGCCACTACGCTCACAGCACAAAGCGACGGGAGGGCGGGCGCGTCGTGGCAAAACTCCTGATCGGGAGACCAGGAAACCCACAGCTCGGGGTTCTCAGAATCCATGACGAATCCCTCAGCGCGCGCGGCCTCCTCCAGAAGTGGCATATTACCACCCACTCGGCGAATGTGCGGAACCAAGTATCGAGCGCGCATGAGAAGTCTCCGAAGGTCGGGGACGCTGGGCGTAGAGGATGCTTTCAAGGTTTTGATCTGCTGTGTGACCCTATTCCGGTTGGCAGCGGCTGACAAGCCGGCGTCGGACGCGCTGGCAAATATTTCGATGTTTCGATTGGGGGGTTTACGATCTGTACAATTGCGATTAGTTTCCAGAGCCTGGTGATGACGTGGAAGTTTTGGAGGTGGTCGCTTTCGAGTCAGATTCTCGCGGGCCTCATCGTGGGAGTGGCCCTGGGCATGGGAGCGCTTCCTCGACATGTGCCGCACCACCCTGAACGTCGCCGGTGACCTCGTCATCGCCAAAATCGTCGCCCGCAACGAGGCTCTGCACCGCAAGGGAGCCTGACCACCCGCATGGGGCTGCAAATGGATTGGATGTAAAAAATTGTTTTTTTGTTGACATAATCACAAAATCGCACATTTTATGAGGGTATGGTTCGGAGTGGTTCATCCAAGTCATTGAAAAAGCTGCCTCCTGCGGCGCGTTTGCGGGCATTGCGTGGGCGGTTGGCGGCGGATTCCTCGGTGACGGTTTCGGGGATGGCGGCGGATTTGGGGGTGAGTGAGATGACGATTCGCCGGGACATGGAGAAGCTTGCTGGGACGACGGATTTGCGTCGGACGCATGGTGGGGCCGTGGTGGCCGAGCGGATGGTTTTTGAGTTCAATTATCTGGAGCGTCAGCGCGGGGGGCTGGCTCGCAAGAAGGCGATAGCGGCGGAGGCGCGGAAGCTGGTATCGCCTGGGGATCGTGTGATTCTGGACACAGGAACGACCACCTTGGAATTGGCGCGGCTTTTGAAGGACAGCGAGGGGGTGACGGTGATCACGCCCAGTCTGGCGGTGGCTTCCGAGCTGCAATTTTGCGGGAGTGTGAGCGTTGTTCTCCTGGGTGGGGTTCTTCATCGGGGAAGCCCGGACCTTACCGGCCCGGTCACTGAGCATTGCCTCGAACTTTTTGCGGCGGACTGGGTCTTTCAAGGCGCCGAGGGTATTGGCAAGGACGGCTCGGTCTATAACATTGACCTCCAGTTGGCCCGGGTGGATCGGTTGATGCGGTCAAAATCGGCACGGAGCTGCCTGCTGGCCGACAGCTCGAAGGTGGGCATCACTGCGTTGGTGCGCACGGCGCGTCTTGCGGATTTTGATGTTTTCATCACAGATGCGGGTGTTCCCGCCGGTTTTTTGCGTCAGGCGCGCAAGGCCGTCCGGCGTGTAACGGTCGCATAAGAATTTATTAACAACCTAAAACCATACCATGACCACATCATCCAAAACCATGAAGAGCCTCGAATGGGGCGCTGTTGATCTGAACAAAATCCCTCACATGCCCGTCCCGGCGCCTGGGCCAAAATCCAAGGCACTGCATGAGCGCTGCACGAAGTATTTCAAGGGGCTGAGCGGCCAGGTGAAACTTTTTCCGGTGACCTTCGACTCCGGCGAGGGCTGCGTGCTGCGGGATGTGGATGGGAATGAGTACATTGATTTCTCCTCGGGGATTTACGTGACGACGCTTGGGCACTGTCACCCGAAGATCAGCGAGGCTGTGGCCAAGGCCGCGCGTCAGTTGATGAACGCGCACGATTTCACCACGCCGGTGAAGACCGAGCTGATGGAGAAGCTGGCGGAGATTTTGCCCGGCGACCTCAATGGATTCCAGCTCTACGATTCCGGCACGACGGCAGTTGAGGCGGGTCAGCGGGTTCTGCGCGCGGCCACGAAAAAGAACGAGATGATTTCCTGTTTTTACGATTATCACGGCAAGACCTATGGAGCCGTCTCGCTGGGACACATCCGGTCACAGGTCTATGGGCGGGTGCGCGCACCCGGGATGCACATGGTTCCGCGCCCGGACGTGTACCGTCCGCTGTGGACCAAGCCGGATGGCGCGATTGATACCGACGCGTATCTCGCCTTCTACCACGAATACCTCGACAAGGCGACGGTTGGCGATGTGGCCGGATTCGTCCTCGAGCCGATTCAGGGTTGGGGTGGCTCGGTGATGCCGCCGGACGATTTTTTTCCGAAGCTGCGCAAGTTTTGTGATGAGCGCGGGTTGTTGTTGATGATTGACGAAGTGCTCACCAGTTGGGGGCGGACGGGCAAGTTCCTGTGCATGGAGCACTGGGGTGTCGTGCCGGACATTGTCACCATTGGGAAGGGGTTTGGCAATGGCTTCCCGGTTACCTGCGTGGCCGTGCGTGATGCCTACAAGGAGAGCTTTGAGGCGATTTCGGCCTCGAGCAGCTACGGTGGGAATCCGATGGCCTGCGCGGCGGCACTCGAGTCCACCCGGGTGATCGAGGAGGAGAACCTCAACGAATGGTCGGCCCATCTTGGTGAAGTCGCCCTCAAGCGCATGCTCGAGATGCAGGGTCGCCATCCGATTGTCGGCCATGTCCGCGCCAAGGGCTGCCTCATGGGCATTGAACTGGTCAAAGACCGCAGCACCAAGGAACCCTTTAACAAAGCCGGTGAGCAGGTGTACCAAAAGGCCTTCGCAAAAGGCCTGGCCTGGATTCCCGCCGGCCACATCCTGCGCATGAGTCCCCCGATTGTCATGGATGAAAAGACACTCCTCAAGGGCCTCGACATCATCGAGGAATCCATCGGAGAGGTCGAAAAAGAACACGGCTACCCCTGAGCATGAAAACCGTCCGGTTTGGCGTCATTGGCTGCGGGTTGATGGGCAGGGAGTTTGCCAGCGCGTCCGCGCGCTGGTGTCATCTCAAGGGCATGTCGGCGCGTCCGGAGATCGTCGCGGTGAGCAACCGCAGCGAAGCGCCGCGCCGCTGGTTTACGGATCATTTCCCGAGCGTCCGGCAATCCACATCCGACTACCGCGAGCTGCTGACCAATGAGGACGTGGAAGCGGTTTATATCGCCGTACCCCACCACCTGCACCGCGAGGTCTATGGTGCCACGCTCGGTGCCGGGAAACACCTCTTTGGCGAGAAGCCTTTCGGGATGGATCTCGCCGCCAACGAGTCCATCCTCGAAGCGGCAAAAGCGCGTCCGGATTTGCTGGTTCGTTGTTGCTCGCAATTTCCGTATTATCCGTCCGTGCAGGTCATCGGGCAAATGATCGCGAAAAGCGCCTTTGGCCGCATCCTGGAGGTCAATGCGGGCTTCCTGCATTCGAGTGATTTGAATCCCGACAAGCCGGCCAACTGGAAGCGGATCGTGGAATTCAATGGTGCTTATGGCGTGATGGGCGACCTGGGCATGCACGTCTGTCATGTGCCCTTTCGCGCCGGATGGAGGCCGCGCAATGTTCGGGCCATCCTATCGAACATCATTCCGGATCGTCCGGATGGAAAGGGGCTGGGCGGTCGCGTCGAAACGGCCACCTGGGATAATGCCACCCTGCTCTGTGAAGCGGAGACGCCTGATGGCGGGCACTTCCCGTTGACGCTGCGCACCGCCCGTATTGCTCCCGGCGAATCCAACACCTGGTATCTGGAAATCCTCGGGACGGAGGCCTCGGTGAAGTTTTCCACCCGAAATCCAAACGTGCTGCACGTTCTCGAATACGACGGGGGGCGTCAGGACTGGCGGGAGGTGTGTGTGGGATACACGCCGGTGTTCCCGGCCATTACCGGGGGGATCTTTGAGTTTGGTTTCACCGATGCCATCCAGCAAATGTGGGCGGCATTTCTCACCGAATTGGTCGGTGAAAAATTGCCGGACGCGCTGCTGGCCCGTGCGGCCACGCCCGAGGAGGCCCACCTCAGCCACCTTCTCTTCACTGCGGCCCTGCGCTCTGCGGAGCAATCCTCCACCGAAACCGTCTCAGCCAGTCATCCATAATACCCATCCACACCAACCATACTATGAGCACCACAAAAACATTTGAATTCGAGCCGGCCTCCTTCATTCCCTTCCGCGACAAGGAAGCCATCGCCCGCGCCCGCGCCATCCGCCGCGAGGACATCACCCACCACTCCAACCCGGACTACCGCATCCGCGTGTTGCCGGATGCGGAAATATTTCTCAACCGCCTCAACGACACCGTGTCGCGCATTCGCGAATCGGCGGATTCCGGGAAGCCGTTTGTCATGATCCTGCCCAACCCCTCTCCCGGCTACGCCAAGATCGCGGCGCGCCTCAACGCGGAAAAAATTTCCTGCCATCACGTCCACACTTTCATCATGGATGAATACGCGGATCAGGACGGTCGCATCGCGCCGGAGTCCTGGGAATTCGGGTTCGGCCATGCTTTCAAAAAATTCTTCATAGCCAACATTGATCCGTCGCTGCGGATGCCGGAGAAGCAGGTCCATATTTTGACTGATGAGAACGTGGGCCATTATTCGCAAATGATCGCCGACCTGGGTGGAGCCGATATCATCTACATCGGGCCGGGCTGGACCGGGCACATGGCCTTCGTGGATCCGGATGCTCCGGAGTTTGCCGCGTCCTCGCTCGAGGAATGGAAAACCTTCGGGACGCGCGTATGCACGCTCAGCCCGCTGACCATTGCGCAGAACTCCCTGCACGGCTGTTTTGGTTCCAGCGGCGACCTGACGGCCGTTCCGCCCAAGGCCGCAACCATCGGCCCCGCTGACGTGTTGGCCGCCAAACACCGCATCGCCACGCACGCGATCACGGTGGGCGGAAGCTTCCACTCCTGGCAGCGACTGACCACGCGCCTCTGCCTGCACGGGCCGGTCACGCCACTCGTCCCCGAGTCCGTCCTCCAAACCACCCGATCGGACGTATTTGTCAGCGAAACAGCCGCCGCCAACATCGAGACACGCTGGGATTTGGGGTATTGAACACCAGCGCGTTTCCCGTCACTGTTTACATCCAACATCCATGAGCAAAGACACCACCTTCAGCTTCGAGCCAGCCCCCTTCATTCCCTTCCGCGACAAGGAAGCCATCGCCCGTGCGCGCGCCATCCGCCGCGAGGACATCACCCGCCACTCCAACCCGGACTACCGCATCCAGGTTTTTCCGGATGCCGAGATCGAGCCGCTCTGGATCGAGGACATGATCACGCGCATTCGTTCCTCGGCGGAGACGGGCCAGCCGTTGGTCATGATCATGCCCAACCCGTGGCCCAGTTATCGCAAAGTGGCTGCGATCATTAACCGTGAAAAAATTCGCTGCACCCACCTCCACACCTTCAACATGGACGAATACGCGGATCAGGACGGTCGCATCGCTCCGGAGTCGTGGGAGTTCGGATTCGGCCATGCTTTCAAAAAGTTCTTCATTGCCAGCATTGACCCCGACCTCCGTCCGCCGGAAAAGCAGGTTCACCTGCTGGGCAACGACAATGTCCGCGACTACTCGAAAATCATCGCCGACCTGGGCGGGGCGGACATCACCTACGTGGGGCCAGGCTGGACGGGCCACATTGCCTTTGTGGATCCGGACGCGCCGGAGTTTGCCGCGTCCTCGCTCGAGGAATGGAAAACCTTCGGGACGCGCGTTTGCACGCTCAGCCCGCTGACCATCGCGCAGAATTCGCTGCATGGCTGCTTTGGTGCCAGTGGCGACCTGACGGCTGTCCCGCCCAGGGCGGCCACCGTCGGCCCGGCGGATATCCTCGGTGCCAAGCACCGCATTGCCACCCATGCCATCGCAGTGGGCGGAACGTTCCACTCCTGGCAGCGACTGACCACGCGCCTCTGCCTGCATGGGCCGGTCACGCCGCTGGTGCCCGAATCCGTCCTCCAAACCACCCGCACGGACGTGTGGGTTTCCGAAACAGCCGCCGCCAACATCGAAACGCGGTGGGACCTGGGCTACTAAGACCACCCATAAGAATCTACCATGACATCCACTCATCAAGGACTCGAAGCCGCCTTTGCACGGCGGGATATCACACCGCAAAAACCCACCCAGCTCGTCGGCTACCCCCATGTCGAACGGGTTTTTACCGGCGTCCATGACCCGCTTTTTGCTTCCGCCGTCGTCCTCCGTCAGGGTGACACCGCCGTGGCGGTGGTTTCGTTTGACCTGATTTTTGTTGAGCCGGAGTGGGTGCGCGATTGCCGCCAGCAGATCACGCGCGCCACAGGCATTCCGGCGGAGAACATCCTCCTCCATGCCACCCACACGCACTCCGGGCCGATCACGCTCGAGTTCCTGTCCTTCAAGGCGGACATGGTCGTTCCTTCTCCTGACCCGGAGTATCTGGCGCATGTTCGCGACCAGGCGGTGGAGGCGGTCGTCGAAGCGTGGAAAAATCTTGTGGCGAGTGAGGCCGCATGGACCACGGCGGACGTGAAGGGGTTGGCGGGTGGAAACCGGCTGTCGGCGGAGGGGGCCGAGGATCCCGAAGCCGGGTTGTTGTTGGTGAGAAGGCGCAACGATCATGCGCCCGTGGCCGTTCTCACCGTTTACAGCATGCACCCGACGGTGCTGCACGAGGACTCGAAATTGGTCAGCAGCGATTTTATCGGCTATGCCCGGCAGGAAATTGAGAAGGCGTTCCCTGGTGTGGGTGTGGTGTATCTGAACGGCACAGCCGGCAATCAAAGCCCGCGTCGCGTTGTGCGTGCCCAGACTTTTGCCGAAGCCGAACGCCTCGGTGGTGCCCTGGGACATCGCATGGCCGAGGCCCTCGGCACCATCCGGGAGTTCTCCGCTGACTTTCCTGTGTCTGCTCGCAGCGAGCGCATCCCGCTTGTGGGAAAAAAGTTTCCATCCCTGGCCGGGGCGCAGGCTGCCGTGGATGCCGCCAAGGCAAACTTTGAAAAATTGAAATCCGAAAAGGCCGGTCATGGCCCGATCCGCACGGCGGAATGCACGGTCTTCGGCGCGGAAAAATTGGTTCTCTGGTCGCGTGCCGAGGAGAGTGGCGAGGCGGAAGCCGTCCGCCAGAAATACAGCCGGGGCGAGGTGCAGGTCATCCGTCTGGGCTCATCCACTGTGGCCGGTTGGCCGGGGGAGTTTTTCGTCGAGTTTGGACTGGATGCCAAAAAGCGCGCCAAGTCCCCGCTCTTTGTCAGCTCCTACTGCAACGGAGAACTTCATGGCTATATCGTCACAGAAGAAGCCGAAAAAGAGGGCGGCTACGAAGCCCAAAACAGCCTTTTCCCGTCCTCGACCGGAACCCAGTATGTGGAGGCCACCCTGCGCCTGATGGAATCGCTGGCTTGATCAACAGCATTTTCGGTACATGGCAACGGAATCAACCGCAGATTTACGCCGATTCCCACAGATTTTATGAAGAAGGATCCTCAAACCACTGCCGTGATTGGCGCGGCGATGGAAGTTTATCGCGAACTGGGTGAGGGCTTCCTGGAGACCTCTCTTGAATAGAGACGCCTTGTTCTGAACTCGGAAGAAATCTGCGCAAATCCTGTGAATCTGCGAATCTCCGAAGCCCGCAATGAGCGTGTCGCAGAATCAGATCCTGACCGTAGCGGGTCGGCCTTTTCGTGAAGACCTTTTGATTGCTGTCCTGGTTCTATCAGTCTTCGGGCTCTCAATCCCTCGCTGACAAAATCCGTGTTCATTCGCGTCATCCGTGGTTAAAGTTCTGGGGCCATGATTCCCACACACACCCTTGCCACCGACCTCGGCTCCACCAACTTTAAAGTCGCGCTTTTTGACAGTGCCGGCGAGCGCCTCTCCGAGGGTTCCCAGCCACTGCCCTACCTCGTCCGCACCAATACCCGCGCCGAATTGGATCCGACTGCCGTGATGGAGTGCTTCATGGCCTGCGTCCGCGAAGCCCTGCAAGCGGTCGGGCTGCCCGCCGCCGCCATTCACCGGATCGCCTTCACAAGCCAGGCCCAGACATTCTGCGTTTGCGATGAGGCCGGGGGGCCGCTGGGGCCGTTTCTCAGTTGGACTGATGCCCGGGCCGAGGAGGAGGCGAAGTTCCTCCGGGACGAGCTGGGTTCTGACTACCACGCGCACACCGGCTGGCCGCGTCTTGCGCCCTCGCACACCATTTCCATGGCTCTGTGGTGGAAAAAAAACCACGGGCTTCGTCCCACGGATCGGATCGTCCTCCTGCCCTCTTTCGTTGCCATGCAGCTTGGAGCGGCCCACACCAGCGACAACAATCTTGCGCCCATGTCGGGCTTCTTTTCCAACCGGCAGCGCACGTGGTGGGATCGTGCCCTGACCGCCTCCGGCATCGCCAGCAGTCAGCTGGGGGATGTTGTGCCCATGGGCCAGCCCGTCCCCACATCGAGCCGAAGCCGCCCGGATGGATTTTCCTCCGGGCTGGAAATCGTCTTTGCCGGCAATGACCATACCGCTGGTGCCTTCGGATGTGGATGCGCACCGCAGCGTCCTGTGCTGACCCTCGGCACCGCCGGCGTGCTCTACCGGCTGGCCGGCCCGGACCTTGGTCCGTTTAGCGAGGCCAGTCTGTGGGGCCCCTTCCCTGGGGGTGGTTACTACGACCTCGTCGTCATCAGCCATGCCTGCTCGGCTCTGGATTGGGCCGACAGCTTCCTCTTCGGGACAGTGGACAGTCCCCGCTTTGCTGCGCGAGCCGGCCAGGCCATTCCCACCCAGAACCTGCCATTTTTTTATCCGAACCGCTGGGGGACGGACGAGGCATGGCAGGGAGAGGGAACGCCCGAGGAAATGGCGTTTTCCACCATGGAGGGCATCCTCTTTGCCCTCCTCCACGCCGCCGGAGGCGAAGCCTTCCAACCCCCGCAGGAAATGATTGTGCTCGGTGGCGGGGGGCGCCTCGAGTTCTGGCGTCAAATGGCCGCAGACATCTTCCGATGCCCACTCCAACCTGGTGCGGCCGATGGACTCACCGGTGCCGCCCGCCTCGCCCACTGCCCCGTCCCCACACCTCCCATGGCCACCAACTCCTCCTGCTCCCCACGCCCGCAACAATCAGAGTTTTTCCGCACACGATTCCCCGCATGGCGGAAGGGACTCGAGGCCGTATAAAAAAAACTGAGGGGAGTGGCAGGCTGAGTGTCCTTCTGCGGCGGTGCTTTGTACAGTGCCGTGGAGGACTCCTCGGAAGGCCGATTTGCTACGCGGGTCTTTGGCGTCTGGGCACCAAAGTGCTGATTGTCAGACCCAGAATAATCAGGGCGACTCCCTGGGGCTCCGGGACAGCCAGAGCCTGCCACGCAATGCCATATTCGGTTAAAGAAGATGAGGCGGAACTCACCCGCATGGCATACCGCCCCGCCTGCAGGCTGGACAGCCAGAGGTATTCGAGGTTTTCCACTGAGCTGTTACTGACGGCGACCTGCGATCCCAGAGAGTACCCCGTTGCGTCAAAAAGCGTGAGCGTGAGATCCCGGAGGGTCAGGGTCGGATTATTGTAATTCCCGAAAATGTCTGGCGCGACTTCGACAGCCCAATTGAGGGAGATCGAAAGTGAAAACGCGGAAGAGTCCTGCGGATCCAAATCAAAAAAATAGTAATCAGGGGAGGCACTTGCGACGGTTTCAAAGTTCCATCCGGAGGAGGTAACATTCGCGCTGCTGCTGGCGTTCTGCTGCCCACTTTCGAGAATCAGGTAGCTGTGAAAGACGTTCAGTCGTCCGGCACCGTAAATGGCATCCAGGGGTTGGGAGGAAGAGGTGGCTGTCCAGGTGTGGTTGCCACCGGCTCCAAGCCCATCCTTGGCGGCACCGGCCATCAGAAGCGATTTCACCGTTCGAAAATCCCGCGCGTTGGCGATGGTCGTGGCATTTCCCGCAAACAAGGTCGAGGCACCATCCATGAGCAGGGCTGCTCCTGAAGCGACAATCGGGGTGGAAAAGCTCGTGGCGTAGGATTCTGTGACCAGATGCGGACGCTCGCGGCCTGCTGTCGGTGCCACAGTGTCTGTGTAGGAGTGGTTCCCTGATGACAGCCCCACGCTGATGACATTGTAGGCACCCGAAAGAAGCGAGCGCGCGTTGGCGGGATTCCCACCTTCCGCCACCGAGTTCGCATTGTTCACACCCACCACAGCAACAAAATTATCGCGTTTGACCGCGTAATCCAGACGCGAGTTAATCTGGGCGTCTACGCTGCTGTTCCCCGTGGAGTGGACCCAACTGTGGTTTTGGATATCATTGGCTTCAACCAATGGTGCCAAAAAATTGTTTGGGTATCTAAGAAAATCCGAGCCGATGTAGCCGGTGGATAAATCCGTCGCTGGCATTTCATAAATTCGAGAAACCCCAGGGGTCATGCTGTAGGTCGTCCCTGAGAAGTAACTCGCCACCGTGGTCGCGTGGCCTGATGCATTCAGAGAGAGCGAGCCCATAGTCGGGGAAAAGTTGATCGTTTTTCCTGATAATTGCGCATTGGCAGTATCAATGCGGTACCGATATGGGGGGGCTGAGCCTTCCCCGGCCTCGGCCTGCGTGATATTGACGGAGCTGCCCGTGGGGACATTTCCTGCCAGATAGGTCGAGAGGTCGTTGTAGCCTGTGGTGGCGAAGTTTGTTTGAGCGTGAAGGCTTGCCCCACTCCCTCCCAATAAAAACCAGGCGTAGATGCTTAGAGAAAAAGTTCCAAGTCTCATCTTATTGGGATTTCCCGTCATTCTGGCTGCGGCCGTCTGATAAATCAATCCTCGACTTTCCGCGCCTCCCGACTATCCGGCTGGGTCGGAGGGTTTGGCCTCCGTCGTTTCCTTGCGGGATTGGACGACTTCGTCCACGAGGCCGTAGTCACGGGCTTCGGTGGCACTCATATAGTAGTCGCGGTCCGCATCGCGTTCGACCTGATCCACGGGCTTGCCGGTGTGGTGGGAGAGGATTTGGTTGAGACGTTTCTTCAGCTTGAACATGAACTCGACCTGGCGCTCGACGTCGCTGGCCTGGCCTTGGGCGCCGCCGGAGACTTGGTGGATCATGATGTCCGAGTTGGGGAGGGCAAAGCGCTTGCCCTTGGTGCCGGCCGAGAGGAGCACCGCGCCCATGCTGGCGGCAATGCCGACGCAATAGGTGTTCACGTCGCAGGTGACGAATTGCATGGTGTCGTAGATGGCCAGGCCGGCGGTCACGGAGCCTCCGGGCGAATTGATGTAGATGCTGATGTCTTTTTTTGCATCCTCCATTTGCAGGAAGAGCATCTGGGCAATGACGATATTGGCAACATGGTCATCAATGGGTGTACCGATGAAGATGATGCGATCCTTGAGGAGGCGTGAATAGATGTCGTAGGCGCGTTCCCCACGTCCGGTTTGCTCGATGACCGTGGGAATCAGGTAGGAATTTTTCATTTGGGTGCGAGAGTGTGATTTTAATTTTGTGTGTGTTCTTCCTGCGGAGTTTCGACGGGGGCCGCAGTGGCGGATGCGCCGGTGTCCGTCTCCGGGGTGTCGGTGACGACGCGTGATTCCAGAAGGCGCAGCGCCTTCTGGGCGAGAATGTCCTGCTCGATCTCCGGGAGCGCGCGCTGCTTTTTGATGTCGGCAAGGAATTGCTTGACGGGGATTTGATGACGAAAGGCGATTTCGATGATCGCTGCCGTGAGCTCCTGCTCCGTTGCCTTGAGCTTTTCCTGGGTTGCGATGCGTTGGAGGAGGAAGCCGGTGCGCACGCGGTCGCGGGCTTTCTTGCGCGCGGAGCTGATCAGGACTTCCTCGTGTGTTTTCAGCTCTTCATCGGTGACGCCGCGATTTTGATAATCCTCGACAATCTTCTGGAGGGTGGAGCGTGTTGCTTCGGCAATGTGGCCCTCGGGGACTTCGTATTCAACCTTGGAGAGGAGGAATTCAATGGCCGCATTTTGCTTGGCTGTTTCAAATCGTCTTTTGGCCATGTCTTCAAGAGTCGAGCGCGTTTTGGCCCGGAGCGTCTCCATTGTCTCGTCCGGCGCGATTTTTTTAGCCAGATCGTCGCTCCATTCCGGCAGGGTCATTGTATTGATGGTGTGAAGGGTCAGGCTGTACTCCACCACTTTCCCGCGCAGCTCGACACAATCAACATCCTCGGGAAAGGTCACCGCAAACGATTTTTGCGCGCCGGTTTCCATGCCGACGATCTGTTCAATAAATCCTGGGAAAAGGATGCCTTCCTGCAGGAGAATCCAGGTTTGGTTTTTTTCAGAGAACTGTTCGGGGGCTGTGGGGACGGCCTCCGTCAGGGGGACGCCGTCCAGGGTGCCCGAGTAAGAAGCCACGACGTAGTCACCCAGGGCTGCGGGACGGCCCTCGACCATCTCGAAGTCCCCGTGGCGCTGGCGCATGGCTTCCATCATTTCCTCAAGAGCCTGATCCGTCACAGGTTCGAATTTCACGTTGGACGGGATGGAGGAATAATCGGGCAGCTCGAATTCGGGCGTTGTCACCACGGTGATGTCCAGGTGGTATCCGCCGTCCGGGGTGGGAACATTCGAGGTCACGCTCTCCACCGAAAGCATCCTCAGATTTTTTTTCGAGATGGCCTCCTGCAGGGCGTCATTCACCAGGTCCGATTCCAGTTCGTTTTGGATTTCCCTGGCAAAGCGTTTTTCGATGGTGGCGCGCGGGGTTTTGCCCGGACGGAATCCCGGGATGCGCGCATGCTGGGCAAAGCTGGTGATCATGGTTTCCCGCATGCGGCTGACGACATCGGCGGGAACCTCTACGCGGAGATGCGCGAGGCAGTTCGGCTGGTTTTCAATGACAATTTCCATGAGAAACCTGTCAACAAAGCACAGTGTCGCCCCGCGGACAACCCGCGATTTTTATTTTTCCGATTTTCTTTATTGATGGACGCGCGGCACGGGTTATATCCTAAACCCTTTTCCAGAATTATGAGCAAAACGATTGAATCCCTTCTCGTCGAAAAACGTGTCTTCAAACCCTCCCGGGAATTCTCCAAGGCGGCCCGGATTGGTTCAATGGCCGAATACCGAAAAATCTACGAGGCCTCGATCCGGAACCCGGAAAAATTCTGGGCGGCGGAAGCGTCCGAGCTGGTCTGGCAGAAACGTTGGAGCAAGGTACTGGATTGGAAGGCGCCCTTCGCCAAATGGTTTGTCGGCGGAAAAATCAACGCCAGCGAGAATTGTCTGGATCGCCACCTCAGCGGCCCGCGCCGCAACAAGGCGGCACTCATCTGGGAAGGCGAACCGGGCGAGCGCCGCACCCTGACCTTCCACCAGCTGCACCGGGAAGTGTGCGTCTTTGCCAACATCCTCAAACGCAATGGTGCCAAAAAAGGCGACCGGGTGTTGATATATTTGCCGATGATTCCGGAGGCGGTGGTGGCGATGCTGGCTTGTGCGCGCATTGGAGCTGTCCACACGGTGGTCTTTGCCGGTTTTAGCAGTGACAGCATCCGGGATCGGATTCAGGACAGCGGGGCCACGCTGGTCGTCACGGCCGATGGCGGCTACCGTCGCGGGCAGGTGGTGACGCTCAAGCAAAACGTGGATCAGGCGCTCGAGGGGGCACGGGGCGTGAAAAAGGTCATCGTGTTTCGTCGCACCAACCAGGACATTCACATCAAGCCGGGCCGCGATGTCTGGTGGCACCGCGAGGCCGAGTATGTGACCGCCGACTGTCCGGCCGAACCTCTCGACAGCGAGCACCCGCTCTTCATTCTTTACACGAGCGGCTCGACGGGCAAGCCCAAGGGGATTCTTCACACGACCGGTGGCTACCTCACGTCGTGCTACGCGACCTCAAAATATATTTTCGATCTTCGCGAGGAGGACGTATTTTGGTGCACGGCGGATGTGGGCTGGGTGACCGGCCATTCTTATGTGACGTACGGGCCGCTGGCTGCCGGTGCCACCTGCATGATGTATGAAGGCGCCCCCAACTGGCCACAACCCGACCGCTTTTGGAAAATCATTGCCGACTATGGCGTCACCATCCTCTACACCGCGCCGACAGCGATCCGCGCCTTCATCAAGTGGGGCAAGGAATGGCCGGCCAAGCACGACCTTTCGTCACTGCGGCTGCTGGGATCGGTGGGTGAGCCAATCAACCCCGAGGCGTGGATTTGGTACCACGAGACCATTGGCGGCGGGCGCTGCCCGATTGTGGACACATGGTGGCAAACCGAGACGGGGGTTATTATGATTTCGCCCTTTCCGGGGGCGACTCCGCTCAAGCCCGGCAGTGCCACCCTGCCATTTTTTGGTGTGGATGCCGCCATTGTGGACGACCACGGCAGGGAAGTGGGAGCCGATCAGGGCGGCAAGCTCATTATCCGCAAGCCGTGGCCGGGCATGCTGCGGACGATCTATGGCGACAAGGCCCGCTACCGCAAGCAGTATTGGGGCGAATTCAAGGGGGTCTATGTGGCCGGGGATGGTGCGCGGCGGGACAAGGACGGGTATTTCTGGGTGGTTGGGCGCATTGATGATGTCCTCAACGTGGCCGGTCACCGGCTGGGAACCGCCGAGGTCGAGAGTGCGCTGGTTTCCCATGAAACCGTGGCCGAGGCGGCCGTGGTGGGACGGCCCGACGAACTCAAGGGCCAGGCCGTCGTCGCATTTGTCACACTGCGGGAGGGCGCCAAAGCCTCGAAGGAACTCGCCGACAAGCTGCGCAAGCACGTCGGGACGGTCATCGGCCCGATTGCCAAGCCGGACGACATCCGCTTCGCCGAAGCTCTGCCCAAAACCCGCAGCGGAAAAATCATGCGCCGCCTTCTCAAACAAATTGTGGAGGGAGCGAACATCACCGGCGACACGACCACGCTGGAAGACTTCCGCGTGCTTGCCGAGCTGCGGAGCCGTGACGACTAAAGCCGTGGAGAGCGGGAGAGTTTGGGTGCCTTCAATTCTTTAACGGCGATGAGTTCCACCGGTTTGTTTGACATGCAGGTCAACGGCTTTGCTGGTGTGGATTTTCAAAGAGAGGGGCTGACGCTCTCCGGCTTGCAGCGGGCGGCGCAGGGGTTGGCGGCAGCCGGATGCCCGCGTTTTTTTCCGACACTGATCACGGATGCGATCGAATCGCTCGAAAGAAAATTTGCCAATTTTGAGATGTTGCGCACCCAGGATGAGGCACTGGCCAGGGCCATTCCGGGTTATCATCTCGAGGGGCCATGGCTCTGCCCGGAAGAGGGCTATCGCGGCGCGCACGATGCAGCCTTTATGGGGCCGCCTTCGTTGAAGGATTTTCAGCGCCTGCAAAAAGCGGCGGGTGGGCGCATCCGGCTTGTGACGTTGGCACCCGAGTGGCCGGGCAGTGCCGGGTTTATTCGTGAGTTGAGCCGGCAGGGAACGCATGTTTCCCTGGGACACACCAGCGCAGGGTGGGCGGAGATTCATGACGCCGTGGAAGCGGGTGCCCGCTTTTGCACGCATCTTGGGAATGGAGTTCCGGCGACCCTCCACCGCCACGACAACGTGATCCAACGTCTGCTCTCCGTGGACGAACTGACCGCATTTTTTATCCCGGACGGAATCCATATTCCTCCGGGCACGTTAAAGAATTTTTTCCGGGCCAAGCCGCCGGGGAAGGCGCTGTTTACCACCGATTGCATGGCTGCGGCGGGGGCTCCTCCCGGGCGCTACACCATTGGCGCATCGGAGTTGGAGGTCGGGGACGATCGCGTGGTTCGGAAACCGGGAGCCAACAATTTTGCCGGTTCAGCACTCACGCCTCAGGAGGGGGTCGCGAACCTCTCGCGCTGGCTGGAGCTTTCGGAAGCCGAAGCGCGGCAGCTCTTTGGAAGTGCTGTCGCGGCGGCACTCGGCGTGTGATGGTTCACTGAGACGCGGCGGCTTTGCGCAGGCGATCGAGGATGGCGTCTCCCAGCTCGGAGGCCGGGGGGGTTTCCGCCCAGATGGCATCCAACCCCCGTGCATCCAGCCGTCGCATGGCCCCATAGAGAACTGTCGCCGCCATGACAGGATCTCCCTGTGCGCTGAGGACTTCCACCGCATCAAAACCTGGACGCGCATTCCGCCACGCAAGAAGCCCCACCCTCACGCCTTTTGCATGGCGGGGTGCCTCCTCATCCCGGGGAATCAGGCGGAGAGGAGTCTGCGGCGCATAATGGCTTTTGAGGGTGCCCGGCGCGGAAGCGCCTGTGGGTTGAGAGGAGACCTTTCCAAATGGTTCGAGCTGGGAGCGGGTGACCGGGCCTTGGCGCAGGATGTGGATCACGCCCTCGCGGGTTTGAACGATGGTACTCTCGATGCCATGAACGCAAGGCCCCCCATCGAGAATCATCGGAATTTTTGCGCCGAGTTCGTCGAAAACATGTTGAGCTGATGTTGGGCTGATCCGTCCGAAGCGGTTGGCACTGGGCGCGGCCACGGGCTCATTCAGCCGGGAAAGGGTTTCCAGGAAAAGCGGGTGAGCGCTCATGCGCAGGGCAACCGTCGGCTCACCTGCCGTGCAAAGGTCCGGAACGCAGGGCTTTTTTGGAGAGATCAGCGTGAGCGGGCCGGGCCAGAATGTCTCGGCCAGCAGCCGGGTGAGCGGGTCCGGGTCTGCCAGCCGCTCCAGCCACTCCGGGCCGGGGACGTGGACGATGAGCGGGTCGCTCAAGGGACGGGCCTTGGCTTCGAAAATCCTTGCGCAGGCGCGGGCATCCTGCGCGAGAGCGGCAAGTCCGTAAACGGTCTCGGTGGGCAGGGCGACCAGCCCTCCGGCTGCCAGCGTGGTGACAGCCTCCTCAATGCCGACTTCCCCCTGAAGGATGCGGGCACTCAAGAGGCGAGTGCGCTGGAGGAGGCTTCCCGGGTCTGTGTGTCCCGGAAGGCATCGAGGCGCCGCAACAACTCCGGTGTTGTCGCCGCCAGCAGAGCCACTGCAAACAACGCCGCATTTTTTGCTCCCGCCACTCCAATGGCAAACGTCGCCACAGGAACCCCTGCGGGCATCTGCGCAATGGAAAGCAACGAGTCCACACCCTGCAGTGCGCGGCTTTGCACGGGAACGCCCAACACGGGCACCGTCGTTTGCGCGGCCAGCATCCCGGGAAGATGCGCCGCGCCTCCCGCTCCCGCGATGATCGCCTGCAACCCACGCCCGCGGGCCGTGCGCGCATAGGCAGCCATCTCGTCAGGCATGCGATGCGCAGAAATCACCCGGCACTCATGAACCACCCCGAAGGACTCCAGGACCTCATGCGCCTCCCGCAGGGTCTCCCAATCCGACCGGCTTCCCATCACCACCCCCACCACGGGATTTGCAGGCAGGAGCGGATTCTTCTTCTTGCGGTTCATTGGTTTTTGTTGTCGCGCTTCAGGCCATCATGCGGGATGGCGCACCACTTATCGTAGCGACTGCCGGAGCCGCGTCAATTCCGGACACCGGAGAGCGGCAGGGCGCGAGGAAAAGTGGGTGAGATTGGAGTGGTTTGCAGAATGGGCTACAGGGTGGGCGCAAAAATGGATGCGTTCATGAGCTGCGGTGGCGCGGGAATATCCGGCTGAAATCCCATGCGGGCGCAAATGTCCTGCTCGATGTCGAGACCGGGGGCGATTTCTGTGAGCGTCCATCCCCTGTGGCCCAGAGTAAACACGCAGCGTTCCGTGACGAGCAGGACCTTTTGCCCCAGTCTGCGCGCCCGCGAGGCGTTGAAGGTGATCTGCGAAACGCGCGGAACGAACTTTTGCTGCGTGCCCTCGGCATGGATGCGCAGACGGCCATTTTCAAACGTGGCATGGAACCCCTTGCCATTAAACAAAGAACAAAAGACCACATGTTTCGTGGATTGCGTGATGTCAATGAACCCCCCGCACCCGACGCTGCGTCCGGCAAAGTGGCTCACATTCACGTTTCCTTCCGCATCAGTTTTCGCCATTCCCATGATGGTCACATCCAGGTTTCCTCCATGATAGACGTCGAACATCTGCGCTTCAGAAATCCGTGCCTGTGGCCCGTAAGCCACGCCAAAGTCGAATCCCTCGGCACTGACGCCCCCAATGACCCCGGATTCCAGGGTGGAAGTGATGCGGCTCAGCCGTCCGGCCTCCTTGAGTGCGTGGGGCACCGTGTCTCCCGGGATGCCAATGCCCAAATTCAATAGTGCCTCGTCCGGCACCTCCCGCGCTGCGCGGCGTCCGATCCAGACCCTGGCTGCGTCCGTGAGCGGTGGGGAAGCGGTGGAGCGCGGGCTGCCGCTGCTCAGCAAGGCAGGATCAAATGCAGAGCTGGTGCAGTGCCGATGCGTTTCTTCGGGATTCTCGGCAACGACCACGGCATCGAGAAGGAACCCCGGAATGTACACCTCATTGGCCGCAAAGCTGCGCTGTTCGATTTCGCGAACCTGGCATACCACGCGTCCGCCGTTGTTGCGGGTGGCCAGTGCCACATGTTCCATGCACAAATGCAGGGACTCGTTCCCGAGGGAAACATTGCCGTGGCAGTCCGCCGACCATGCCCGCAGAAATGCGAAGTCCGGCTTCAGCTGCGGATAGTGGAGAATATCACCGCCTGGAGTTTCCGTCAGGAGCCGAATCAAGGAACCGGATTTCCGCGCCGACTCCGTCAGACAGCCACCCAGTTGTCTGGGATCCACAAAAGTTTCCAAGCCAATGTGGGTGCGGAGTCCATCCTGGCCCGCTGCCGCCGCCCGAAAGGACTCGACAACGATCCCCTGCGGCCAGTTGTGCAGCTCGAGGGTTCCCTCGGCCGCAGCCCTGCGCAGGTTGGGAGTCGCGCCCCAATGCCCGCCAATCACCCGCTTCACAAGACCGTGCGAGGCCAGCCAGTCAATGCCCACTCCCTCAACGTGTCCGGCCGCGTGGAGGAGGGTCAGGCCGGTCGGGTGTCCGGTTCGGGCATGGTTGTCGGTGAGGGCGCGGCACAGCGCCTGGGCCACGCCGGCACCTCCGAAACCGGGGATGGCAAGTGTGGCGCCATCGGGGATTGTGGAGACTGCTTCTGCGGCGGACAGGATTCTCGGCGCTGACATGGCTACTGGGGAGGGTAGTCGAAGAACCCCCTCCCGGACTTGCGCCCCAGCCTGCCATCCTTCACCAGACGCAACAGCGACTCCCCGCACTTCAATTCGCGGCCCATGCCGTCGGCCTGTGCCACGAGACAATCCCGCGTCGTGTCCAGCCCGACCAAATCCATCAGCTCGAGAGGTCCCATGGGAAAATTCAGCCCCAGTCGCACCGCTTCGTCAATCGCGCGGCCCTCCACGCCCTCCTCGTGCAAAGACAGAGCCTCGCGGAGCAGCGCATCTAGGAGACGGTTTACAATGAATCCCGGCGTGTCCGGGGCGCGCACCGGCGTCTTCCCCCATGCCCGTACAGCGGACTCCGCCGCCTCAAGCGTCCGCGCGTCCGTGCGCCGACCGCCAATGATCTCAACCAGCTTCATGCGCGGGACGGGATTAAAAAAATGCGTTCCGGCCACCCGTTCCGGGTGCCGCAGAGGGTCTGCGATCCGCGTAATGGAAATCATGGATGTGTTGGTCCAAAGAAGCGTGTCTGGCGGGACAATGTTTTCGAGCTGAAGGAAAACCTCCTGCTTGACCTGGAGGTCTTCGCGGACGGCCTCGATGACGGCACCGGCTTCGCGGGAGGATTCCAGTGTGCCCACCGGATGCAGGCGGGCCAGCGTGTCTTCCATGTCGGCAGCCTCCACGTATCCCTTTTCCTTCGCGCGGGCCAGGGAGGCCGCGATCCGCGCCCGGGCATTTTCCGCCGCGTCGAGTGCCGTGTCGTAGAGCGAGACTTCACACCCCGCCGCTGCAGCCACCTGGGCGATGCCTGCGCCCATCGTGCCTGTCCCAATGACCAAGAGGGATTCGATTTTTTTGCTCATATTCACAGGGCCTCCACGATGGTGGCAGCGCCCATGCCCCCGCCCACACAGAGGCTGGCCATGCCGAAGCGCAACCCGCGTCTTCTCAGCTCGTGGACAAGCGTAACGAGAATCCGCGCACCACTGCACCCCACCGGATGGCCCAGCGCGATGGCACCTCCATTGACATTGAGCTTGTCCATGGGAATCGGGAACTCGCGCAGCACCCCCAGAACCTGCACCGCAAACGCCTCGTTGATTTCGTACAGATCAATCTCCTCCGCCCGCATTCCCGCGCGATCCAGCACCCGGCGCATGGCCGGAACCGGCCCGAGACCCATCAGAGCTGGGTCAAGCCCTGCCGAGGCATTGGCCACAATGCGCGCCAGGGGTTTGAGCCCCCGGGCCCGTGCATGTCCCTCGGAGGTCAGAACCATATAGGCTGCGCCGTCGTTGATTCCCGAGGCATTGCCGGCTGTGACCGTCCCGTCTTCCTCGAAAATCGCGGGCAGGGCAGCCAGCCGTCCAATGTCCGTCGGTCGCGGGTGCTCGTCCGTGTCAAAGACCGCCGGCTGGCCTCTCGCCCCTGCCTTTGCCTGTGCCAGCATCAGCGGCTCGATCTCGTCGCGGAACTTTCCGGACTCGATGGCCGCCGCCGCCCGTTCCTGGCTCTGGCATGCGAATGTGTCCTGGTCCGCACGCGAGATGCCATGCTTGCGGCGGATGTTTTCCGCCGTGCAGCCCATCGTGAGCCCCGTCACCGGGCAATTGAGGCCGGTCTTGATCCAGTCCTCGAACACGGCATCCCCCAGCCGCGCCCCCCAGCGCATCTCATGCGATAAAAAGGGAACCGCCGACATCTGCTCGACACCGCCAGCCACCACCACATCCGCCTCGCCCAATTGGATCATCCGATGGGCCTGGTGGACGGCCACCAACCCGGACGCACAGGCCTGATACACCCCACTCGTGACAACCGTGTCCGGAATTCCCGCCTCATAAACCAGCCTGCGGGTTTCCGTGCCAAAACACCGCCCCGTCACCACATGCTCGACGCTCTCCGAAGAAATCCCCGCCGCAGTCACCGCAGACGCAAGCCCCCGCCCCCCCCAGCCCGCCAACGGCGCATCCTTCAGCGCCCCACCAAACCGCCCCACCGCTGAGCGACGCGCCGAAATCAATAACGTGGATTGCATAAATGTCCCCCAGTGAAAAGCCTCCAACACAAAACAAGCCTGTCTCCCCCCGGTCAATGTATTTTCTCCTCGGGAATGAGTGGAGGGCGTGATGAAAAGTGGGTGCAAATCGCTCCAACCTCACCCACTTTTCATCACGCCCCAGGATTCCGGGCCAAAAAAAATAAAAAAAAATTTCTTGCCAGGGTGTTTTGTGGGCAGTAGATTGACAAATTCTCTAATAACGATATTCCACGCTCTGCACTGTAAATCATTCTAGTTAGCCAAAATTTGCGTCTCCGCGCGTGCCCTTTACCACGGGAAGGGTTCGGGCCGGGACGCTTTTTGTGTCGCGAGAATTGAGTGGTTTGCAGGCGGTGGAATGACGCCACGCGAGAAAATTTTTCATCAACCAAAACGCATCATGTCTGAACGCATCTCATTCGGCAAACTTCAGGAAGCCATTGAACCGCCCAACCTGATTGAACTGCAGATTCACTCCTACGAGGAGTTTTTTCAGTCGGGCGTCGAGCCGGGCAAGCGGAAAAATGTCGGGTTGCAGGCCGTCTTTCGCGAGTTTTTTCCGATTTTCGCATTTGAGGAAAAATCGAGCCTGGATTTTGTGAGCTACGATCTGAGCGAGCCGAAGATGTCGGCGCTCGAGTGCCAGCGCGAGGGGCAGACCTACAGCGCGCCTCTGTACGTCACCTTCCGCTACAAGGACGAGAAAAGCTCCAAGGAAGAGAAGGTGTACATGGGGGAAATCCCGTTGATGACCCCGCAGGGGACATTTGTCGTCAACGGTGCGGAGCGGGTGGTGGTGAGCCAGTTGCACCGGTCGCCGGGCATCTGCTTCGAGACGGACATCCACCCCAATGGAAAGGTGCTGCACGGGTTTCGGATCATTCCGGACCGCGGCAACTGGATCGAGGTGCAATTCGATACCAGCGACCTGCTGTACGTGTACCTGGACCGCCGCAAACGCCGCCGCAAATTTTTGGCGACGACATTCCTGCGTGCGCTCGGCTACCCGACCGACGAGGATATTATCAGCCTGTTTTACACCATCGAGGATCTGGCGCTGAGCGAGACCCTCGATGAGGAAAAGATCGCCACCAAGGTGCTCATCGCGGACGTGAAGGATGGCGAGGAGACCGTGGCGCGGGCGTTCGAGCCGTTGAGCACGGTCGTCGTGCGGTTGCTCATGACGCTGGGTCACAAGTCGGTGCGCGTGGTGGACACCCGCGAAGACGACACCATCATCAAGTCGCTGAAAAAAGATCCGGCTCACAACGAGGAGGAGGCACTCAAGGACATTTATCGCAAGATGCGTCCTGGTGACCCCCCCACGGTGCCCAACGCGCGCGGCATGCTCAAGCGAACGTTCCACGACCCCAAGCGCTACGACTTGGGCCGCGTCGGTCGCCACAAAATCAACCAAAAATTGGGCCTCAACATCCCGAACGACCAGCGCACGCTGACCAAGGAGGATTTTGTCCATGCCATGAAGTATCTGGTCGAGCTTCGCAAGGGCGAGGGGATGGTGGATGACATTGACCACCTTGGCAGCCGCCGCGTGCGGACGGTGGGCGAGCTGCTGGCCAACCAGTGCCGTCTGGGCCTGGCGCGTACCGAGCGCCTGGTGCGCGAGCGCATGACACTCTTTGATGTGGGCGTGGATCAGATCACCCCGCAGAAGCTGATCAACCCGAAGTCCCTGAGCGCGGTGGTTCGCGATTTCTTTGGCCGCTCCCAGTTGAGCCAGTTCATGGATCAGACCAACCCGCTCTCCGAGCTGACCCACAAGCGGCGGCTCTCGGCCCTCGGGCCCGGCGGCCTGAGCCGCGACCGCGCGGGATTTGAAGTTCGCGACGTTCACCCGACACACTACGGACGGATTTGCCCGATCGAGACGCCGGAAGGCCCAAATATCGGCTTGATCAGCTCGCTGAGCACCTTCGCGCGAATCAACGACTTCGGGTTCATCGAAACCCCGTACCGCAAGGTGGTCAACGGACGCGTGACCAACGATGTCGAATACCTGAGCGGCGACCGGGATGAGGTCTTCCATATCGCGCAGGCCAACTCGCCGGTGGACGCCAAAGGCAAGTTTTTGGAGGAGCGGGTTTCCGCGCGTTATCGCGGGGACTTTGTCGAGGTCGAGGCGGACAAGATCCAGTACATGGACGTCTCGCCGAAGCAGTTGGTATCGGTTGCGGCGGGTCTGGTGCCCTTTCTCGAGCACGATGATGCGAACCGTGCGCTCATGGGGTCGAACATGCAGCGCCAGGGCGTGCCGCTCATTTCTGCGGAGTCTCCGCTGGTGGGCACAGGGCTTGAGGGACGCGTGGCCCGGGACTCCCGCGCCGTGATCGTCACCGAACACACCGGGAAAGTGGCCTCCGTGACCGGAGACCAGATTGTCATCACCAAGTCAGGCGAATTGCCCGAAGGCAAAAAGAAATTCCGGACCGACGAGAAGGCCGGCGTGTGGGTGTACGAGCTGCGCAAGTTCATGCGCTCGAACGCCAGCACCTGCATCAATCAAAAACCAATCGTCCACAAGGGTCAGCATGTGAAAAAGGGCGACGTCATTGCGGATGGCCCCTGCACCGAGCAGGGCGAACTCGCCCTGGGCCGCAACGTGCTCGTCGCCTTCATGCCGTGGAATGGCTACAACTTCGAGGACGCGATCATGATTTCCGAGCGCGTGGTCAAGGAGGACATCTACACCTCGATCCATATTGATGAATTCGAGATCGGTGCCCGCGATACCAAACTCGGACCCGAAGAAATCACGCGCGATATTCCCAACGTGAGCGAGGAAGCCCTCGGAAATTTGGGCATGGATGGCGTCATACGGGTAGGTGCCGAGGTCAAGCCCGGCGATATCCTGGTGGGAAAAATCACTCCCAAAAGCGAAACCGAGCTGGCTCCCGAAGAGAGGTTGCTGCGGGCGATTTTCGGCGAAAAAGCCGCCGACGTTCGGGACACCTCACTCACCGTGCCTTCCGGAACCTATGGCATCGTCATGGATGTCAAGGTGTCCTCAAAAAAGGAAGTCGTCCGCACGAAGATGACCGTGGGGGAATCGAAGCGCCAGCAGAAATCCATCGAGGAAAACTACAAGAAGCGCAAGACCGAGCTGCACGAGCAACTGACGGAGGCACTGGCCAACATTCTCCTCAACGAGAAAATTCCGCTGGATGTCGTCAACGCTCAAACGGGCGAGATCATCATCCCGGCCAACCGCAAGATCACCAAGCAGCTCCTGCGCAAGCTGGCCAGCGTTTACGACCACGTCGAGATTGACCCGAGTCCGATCCGCAACAAAATCAACGAGATTTTGGGGCAGTTCGCGCACCGTTTTGTGGAGATCGAGAACGAGAAAGACCAGAACCTTGGGCGTATTGAGAGCGGTGACGACGTGGACCCCGGCATTATCAAGCAGGTCAAAGTGTACATTGCGAGCAAGCGCAAGCTCTCCGTGGGGGACAAGATGGCGGGCCGACACGGCAACAAGGGCGTGGTGGCCCGGATTGTTGCCGAGGAAGACATGCCCTTTATGGCAGACGGGACGCCGGTGGACATTGTGCTCAACCCGCTGGGTGTGCCGAGCCGCATGAACGTCGGTCAGGTTCTGGAAACCCACCTGGGCATTGCCGCGAAGGCACTCGGCTTCAAGGTGGCCACGCCGATTTTTGACGGCATCTCGGAGGAAAAAATCCGCGGCTATCTGCGCGACGCCCGCGCGGTGGAAAACTTTGCGTGGGTGACCGAGACCGGAAAATCCACCGTCTATGATGGGCGCACTGGCGACGCCTTTGATCAGCCCGTGGTGGTGGGCATCATCTACATGATGAAGCTCGACCACTTGGTTGCGGATAAAATCCATGCCCGTGCGGTCGGGCCGTACAGCCTCGTGACCCAGCAGCCGCTGGGCGGCAAGGCGCAGTATGGTGGCCAGCGTTTCGGGGAGATGGAGGTCTGGGCGCTCGAAGCCTACGGAGCCGCCTACACCCTGCAGGAGCTCCTTACCGTCAAATCCGACGACGTACAGGGACGCACGCGCATTTATGAGTCCATCGTGAAGGGCGATAATTCCCTGGTGGCGGGCACGCCGGAATCCTTCAACGTGCTCATCAAGGAAATGAAAGGCCTCGTCCTCGATGTGCGCGTCGGCGGCAAAGAAACCACCCTCAACGACACCGCGGCCGCCTGAGCCGGACAGCCAACGCACCAACACTTACCAACAGTCAGCAGCAGCACTCAGCATCCATGAAACAGGACAAGCACACGGAAATTCACAGCAATCCAGACGGGAGCGGCCCCGACGAGGTCGGCATCATGGTCGCCTCACCCGACTCCATCCGCAAATGGAGCAGCGGCGAGGTCAAAAACCCGGAGACGATCAACTATCGGACGTTCAAGCCGGAAAAGGGCGGGTTGTTTTGCGAGCGCATTTTTGGGCCGGTTCGCGATTGGGAGTGTTCGTGCGGCAAGTACAAGCGGATCAAGTTCAAGGGGGTTCGTTGCGACCGCTGCGGTGTGGAGGTCACCCTCTCCCGCGTGCGCCGCGAGCACATGGGG
This sequence comes from Terrimicrobiaceae bacterium, assembly GCA_021463905.1. Classification (GTDB taxonomy): domain Bacteria; phylum Verrucomicrobiota; class Verrucomicrobiia; order Chthoniobacterales; family Terrimicrobiaceae; genus JAJTZA01. Next base: position 34,171 of record JAJTZA010000144.1, read on the forward strand.
CATATTGATCTGGCGGTTCCGGTCTCGCACATTTGGTTCTACAAGTGCATGCCGTCGCGCATCGGCCTGATGCTCGATATGACCAGCCGGGAACTCGAGCGGGTCATCTACTACGAGGATTACATTGTCATTGATCCCGGGGAAACCGGTTTGAAGCGTTGCCAGCTCCTGAACGAGAGCGAGCTGCGTGATGCGGAGGATGAATTTGGTGAGGCCTTTACCGTGGGCATGGGGGCGGAGGCCGTGCAGAAGTTGCTCGAGTCCATTGACCTTGGAAACCTGCAGGCAGAGATCGAGGAACAAATGGACAACACTCGCAGCAAGACGCTGCGCAAAAAGCTGGCCAAGCGCCTGAAGCTGGTGCAGGGCTTCAGCTCGTCGCACACCCGGCCCGAGTGGATGATCCTGAATGTTCTGCCGGTGATTCCTCCGGATCTGCGTCCGCTGGTGCCACTCGAAGGCGGACGATTTGCCACCTCCGACCTGAATGACTTGTATCGGCGCGTCATCAACCGGAACAACCGTCTCAAAAACCTCCTCCTGCTCAAGACGCCCGAGGTCATCATCCGCAACGAAAAGCGGATGCTCCAGGAGGCGGTGGATGCGCTCTTCGACAATGGCCGTCACGGACGGGCCGTCACGGGATCCGCCAACCGCCCGCTCAAATCCCTCTCCGAGATGCTCAAGGGCAAGGGGGGGCGCTTCCGCCAGAACCTGCTCGGCAAACGCGTGGACTACTCCGGCCGCTCGGTGATCGTCATCGGCCCGGAATTGAAACTCAACCAGTGCGGCCTGCCGAAAAAAATGGCGCTCGTGCTTTTCGAACCGTTCATCATCCGCCGCCTCAAGGAACAGGGCTATGTCCACACCGTTCGCAGCGCGAAAAAACTCATCGAGAAGCAGACCCGCGAAGTGTGGGATATTCTGGATGAAGTGACCAAGGGACACGCGGTGCTGCTCAACCGCGCACCCACCCTGCACCGGCTCTCGATCCAGGCCTTCGAGCCCGTGCTCATCGAGGGTGAGGCCATCCGCATCCATCCGTTGGTTTGTACGGCTTACAATGCGGACTTTGACGGCGACCAGATGGCCGTTCACGTGCCGCTGTCGGTTGAGGCGCAGATGGAGGCCCGTCTGCTCATGCTGGCCACCAACAACATCTTCTCGCCTTCCAGTGGCAAGCCGATCACCACCCCCAGCCAGGACATCCCGCTGGGCTGCTACTACCTGACGCAGAACCCGCGCGGTGAGGACGCGAAAAAGGACGTGCGGCTTCCGCTCTTTGCCGATGCGGGCGAGGTCGAGCTGGCGCGCACCGAAAAGGCCGTCCACACCCACAGTCGGGTGCGGTTGAAAAACCCGGATTTTGGCCGCGATACCATCTTTGGCGACAAGGACTCCCGGGTGATCGAGACCACCGTGGGACGGGTCATCTTCAACGAAATCTGGCCGCCCGAACTCGGGTTTTTCAATAAGGTGTGCGGCAAGAAGCAGCTCTCCGACATCATCCTGCGCTGCTACAAGATGGTGGGTCAGGCCCGCACCGTGGAAGTTCTGGACGCGCTCAAGGACCTCGGTTTCCGCTCGGCGACCCGTGCGGGAATTTCCATCGGCATCACCGACATGAAGATTCCCGAGGAAAAGCCCGAGCGCATTGCCAGCGCCTACAAGCAGATCGAGGAGGTCGAAAAGCAATACCGGCGGGGCATTATCACCGATGGTGAGCGCAAGAACAAGGTGCAGGAAATCTGGACGCACACCGGCGATGAGCTGGCCAACGCGCTCTTCCGCACGCTCGAACACAACGACGGACGGAAGGACATGAACCCGGTGTTCATGATGGTGGACTCGGGAGCCCGCGGCAACCGGACCCAGGTCAAGCAGTTGGCCGGCATGCGCGGCCTCATGGCCAAGCCCTCCGGCGAAATCATCGAACACCCGATCACTGCGAATTTCCGCGAGGGCCTCTCCGTGCTCGAATACTTCATCTCGACGCACGGCGCACGCAAGGGATTGGCGGATACCGCGCTCAAGACCGCCGACTCCGGTTACCTGACCCGCAAACTGGTGGATACCGCACAGGACGTGATCATCACTGAGCAGGACTGCGGCTCGATCAATGGCATCCTCGTGCATCCGATCTATCAGGGCGACGAGGAGGTCGTCAGCCTCTCCGCGCGCATCGTGGGCCGGACCAGTTGCGAGACGGTCAAGGATCCCGTCTCCGGCAACGCACTGATCACGACGGGCGATCTCATTGATGAGGAATCCGCCGCCGCTCTTGAAAACATCGGTCTCGAGCAACTGCGCATCCGCTCGGCTCTGACCTGCGACACCAAGCGCGGCATCTGCGCAAAGTGCTACGGGCGGAGTCTCTCCAACGGTCAGCTCATCACCCTGGGCGAGGCGGTCGGCATTATCGCCGCCCAGTCCATTGGCGAGCCGGGAACCCAGTTGACCATGCGGACCTTCCACGTCGGCGGCACCGCCAGCCTGACCTTCAAGCAGCCCAGCATCAAGGCGAAGTTCGAGGGGGTCATTCGCTTTAACGACCTGAAGGTGGTCAAGACCACCGAGGGGCCTTATGTGGTGCTCAACAAGAATGGCAGCGTGACGATTCATGCCAAGGACGGACGTGAACTCGAGAGCCACAACGTGGTGCTCGGTTCAACCATCTCGATCAGCGATGGTGAGACCGTCAAAAAGGGCCAGGAGTTTATCCAATGGGACCCTTACAACGTGCCGATCATCACCGAAAAATCCGGGCGTGTTGAGTTCCGCGACATGATTGGTGGCGTGACCATCCGCCGTGAGGTGGATTCCGCCACCGGAGTGATGGGTGCTGTGGTCATGGAGCATAAAGAAGACCTCTATCCGCAAATCCTCATCCTGGGCGACGACAAGCAGGTGCTGGCTCAGTACTCGATCCCTTCGGGGGCGCACCTGGGCGTCAAAGACGGCCAAAAAGTCGAGGCGGGTACACGCCTTGCGCGTACGCCGCGAAAAATCGCCAAGACCAAGGACATCACGGGCGGATTGCCGCGCGTGGCCGAACTCTTCGAGGCGCGCCGTCCCAAGGATGCGTGTGAAATTGCCAAGATTGACGGCGTCGTGGAGATGGGCGGAACTGTCCGCAGCAAGCGTCGGCTCGTCATCACCGACCCGCAGACCGGAGCCGAGCAGGAGCACCTGATCCCGCTCTCGAAGCACATCATTGTCTTCAAGGGGGACGTCGTGAAAAAAGGGCAACAGCTCACCGATGGCCCCGTGGTGCCTCATGAAATCCTGGAAGTCTGCGGTGCCCATGAGTTGCAGGAACACCTGCTCAACGAGGTGCAGGACGTGTACCGCGCCCAGGGTGTCGAAATCAACGACAAGCACATCGAGATCATTGTCCGCCAGATGCTTCGCAAGGTGAAGATCACCGATCCGGGCGACACCTCACTCCTCTGGAGCGATCAGGTGGACAAGCTGGAGTTTGAAGCCGAAAATGCCCGGGTGGTCGAAAAGGGCGGCAAGCCCGCCGAGGCGACCCCCGTGCTCCTGGGCATCACCAAGGCCTCGCTCGAAACGGACAGCTTCATTTCCGCAGCTTCCTTCCAGGACACCACGCGCGTCCTCACCGAAGCCGCCACGCTCGGCAAGGTGGACCGACTCCGCGGATTCAAGGAAAATGTCATCATGGGCCATCTCATCCCGGCGGGCACCGGATTCCCATCCAACCGGGATGTGGAAATCCTTGCCCTCGGGGAAGCCCTGCCAACCGATCAACAACCAACCGAAACCGAACAAGCCGCGGGCTAATTCCCGCTCTATGACCATCCGCGCCGTGCCCATGTTGCTGCAGACAAATTTTCGCAAGGGAAAGATTGCGGGAAGGCTCTGCAGGCATTACACACGGTAAGTTTACTGCCATGCCTGCCGCATTATCCGAAAATATGACCGAACTGTTGGAAGCCGGTGTCCATTACGGACACCAGACCAAACGATGGAACCCCAAGATGAGGGATTACATCCTCGAGGAAAAAAACTCGATTTACATCATTGACCTCTCGATCACCGTCGAGCAGCTCGCAACCGCCTCGGAGTTCCTCGCCAACGTGGTCAAGGGCGGCGGGAAAATTTTGTTTGTCGGCACCAAGAAGCAGGCCCAGGAGGCGATCCGGGAAGCCGCCACCGCGACCGGGCAACTCTTTGTCAATCAGCGCTGGCTGGGCGGCACACTCACCAACCTGCAGACCATCCGCAAGAGCGTGGGCCGGCTGCGCGACCTCGAAGCGCGCGCCAAAACCACCGAGTTCGCACGGCTGAACAAGCAGGAAGCCTCGGCACTGCGCCGCGAGGCCGAAAAACTCCGCCGCAACCTCGAAGGCGTCCTCGAAATGGAGCGTCTCCCCGATGCCGTGGTGATCATTGACACCAATCGCGAGCAGATCGCCGTGGCGGAGGCCGACAGGCTGAAAATTCCGGTGGTGGCCATTGTGGACACCAACTGCGACCCGGACCGCGTGACTTATCCCATTGCCGGAAACGATGATGCCATCCGCTCAATCCGCGTGATCCTTCAAAAACTGGTGGCTGGAGTGGCCACCCTCAAGGGCGCTTCGGGAGGCCGCGAGCCGGCCCCGTCCGAACTCGATGCCGTCGCGGAATAATCCGCACCCCAACCGCGCTTCACCAAGCCCGACAAAACCGTTATTTTCCTATGCCTGATGTGACACCCGCTCTTGTGAGAGAACTCCGCGAAAAAACCAACGCGGGAATGATGGACTGTAAACGCGCTCTTGATGAGTCAGGAGGCGATCTCGCCAAAGCCGAGGAATCCCTTCGTAAGAAGGGGATCGCATCGGCCGGGAAGAAGGCTTCACGCGCCGCCAAGGAAGGCGCTGTGGCGTCCTACATCCACCTTCAGGGCAAGGTGGGTGTTCTGGTCGAGGTCAATTGCGAGACCGACTTCGTGGCCAAAAACGAGATTTTCCGGGATTTTGTCAAAGACATCACCCTGCACATTGCGGCAGCCAATCCGCTGTACGTCACACGTGAGCAGGTGCCCGAGAGCCTGCTGGCCACCGAACGCGACATCTTCGCCGCGCAGGTCACCGGAAAACCCGACAACATTGTCGAAAAAATCGTCAACGGAAAAATAGAAAAATTTTACGGTTCCATCTGCCTCCTCGAGCAGGCCTTCATCAAAAATCCCGACATCACCATCAAGGATTTGGTCAGCTCCAAAATCGCCGAACTGGGCGAGAACATTGTGATTCGCCGCTTCACCCGCTACCTGGTGGGCGAGGACGCTTGAGAAATCCATCGCAGGCCGATAAAAATTTTTTTGCGAACGGTTGACAATTTCCTGCTGTGGCGTTTATGAAGTGTCACTTCTGATTGATCCCATTGAAACACGTTCCGATTTTTCACTCGCTTTGACCAATTCCCTGATGCCCATTCTCACCTTTGCTGGAGGAGACTTCCGGATTCGTTCCTGAGCACACCTCATGGCAAATTTTTTTCCAAAGTGGATCAACAGCCTTCCGTGGAAGGTGGTGCTGATGGTTTGTGTTCTTTCGCTATTGGTGACGGGGGGTCTGGCGTATTATTTCACGCCCAAGTACACGCGGGTGGGTTATCAGCCGACGCAGCCGGTTCCGTATTCGCATGTGATTCACGTGCAGGAGTTGGGGATGGACTGCCGGTATTGCCACAGTTTCGTCGAGGTGGCCTCGCATTCGAACATTCCGGGGACGCAGACGTGCATGGCCTGTCACACGCAGGTCAAGCCGGACAGTCCCAAGCTGGAGGCCGTGCGTGCCGCCTGGAACAAGGGTGCGGGAGACGGCCCGCCGGTCAATTGGGTGAAGGTTCACAAGGTTCCCGACTACACCTATTTCAACCATGCGGCGCATGTGAACCGAGGGGTGAGCTGTTTTTCGTGTCATGGAGCGATCAATGACATGCAGGTGGTGTACCAGCACGAGCCGCAGAGCATGGCGTGGTGCCTCGATTGTCACCGTGCGCCGGAGAATCACCTGCGTCCGCCCTCCGAGGTGTACAACATGGATTGGAAGGCGTCGTCGCCGGCTGAACAGCGGCGGATTGGAGAAAAATTCAAGCACGAGTGGGATGTGAACCCGCCCGTGACCTGCGGAGGCTGTCATAGATGAAACGTGTATTTAATCATCCCCCCATGCCGGAAACTCCCACGCAGTGGCGCAGCCTCGCCGAGCTGGAAAAATCCCCGGGTTTCGAGGAAACGCTTTTGCGGGAGTTCCCGCGTGAGGCCGAGGCTTATCAGGAGAGCGGGCTGAGCAAGCGGGAGTTTGTGAAGTTGATGGGGGCTTCGCTGGCACTGGCCGGCGTGGGTGGTCTGGCGGGCTGCCGCCGCCCCGAGGCCTACATGGTGCCGTTCACAAAGGGCGTCGAGTGGAGCATCCCCGGCAAGTTTCTGTATTACGCAACCGCCATGCCCATTCGCGGGGGCGTGATGCCGCTGGTGGTCAGTACGGTGGATGGCCGTCCAACCAAGATCGAGGGCAACCCGCTCCACCCCGCCAGCAATGGCGCGACCGATGGATTCGCACAGGCCTCGATTTTGGATCTGTATGATCCGCACCGTGCCAAAGAAATCACGCGCGCCGGACAGACGGCCACCTTCAATGATCTGTCCGCGTTTCTGTCCGGATTGCTGGCCAAAAAGTCCGGGAAGGTGGCCATTCTCGTCGAGCGTAAGAACTCGCCGACGCGCGACCGTCTGCGTGCGGCTGTTGAGAAGCAGTTGCCGGGTGTGTTGTGGGTGGAATACGAGCCGCTGGGAAATGCGGAGGAGGCAAAGGCCACGGTGGCGGCGGTGGGGGAGGGGCTCCGGCTGATTCCCAAATTCGAGCGTGCTGATGTGATCCTCGCCCTGGATAGCGATTTTCTCTCCGCGTCCGATAACGGTGTCGCTTACTCGTCCGGGTTTTATCCGCGTCGCAACCCCGACCAAAAAGGTGCGCCGATGAACCGGCTCTACGTGGTCGAGAACCACTACACCACAACGGGCGGAATGGCGGATCACCGCCTGCGGTGCAAAGCCTCGGAGGTTGGTGAATTCACGCGGCGATTGGCCCTCCACCTCTCGGGCGCACTCCCGGATTCGCCCCTGGCCGCCCTGGCCGGTGCAGCCCCACAATCTCCGGCGAATCTGGATGACCGTTGGATCGCCGCATGTGGAGACGATCTGGTGGCCAATGCGGGCCGCTCGATTGTCACGATGGGCCAGCAGCAGCCCGCCTGGGCGCAGGCCCTGGCCCATGCCATCAATGAGGCTCTCGGCAACCATGATGCGACCATTTTTGCGGCGGAGACCGGCGAGCGGCCGGCGGCCTCGATCCAGGATCTTGCAAAAGCAATCGGCGATGGTCGCGTCGAGACGCTGCTGATCCTCGGCGGCAATCCTGTTTACAACGCGCCTGCAGACCTGAACTTTTCCGCTCTCCTGTCAAAGGTTCCGGAATCCCTTCACCTGAGCCTGTTCAAGGACGAAACGTCGGTCCTGTGTCAGTGGCATGTCCCCGCCGCCCATTACCTCGAAAGCTGGAGCGACGCGCGGAGCTTTGATGGCACCTACTCATCCATCCAGCCGATGATCCTTCCTTTGTGGAATGGCGTCTCCGAGCTGGAAATTCTCGCGCTCCTCGCCGGACAGCCCCGTCCGGAAGGCCCGGAGCTGATCCGACAGACCTTTGCGGGTCTGACAGGAACCCAGGTTCCGCCACGCGAGGCCGGGAAGCCACTCCCGGATTTTTCCGACGCCTCAGCGACGGCCCGATGGAAAGACTTTCTCCGCGTCGGCTTTCTCGCCGACACCGCCTTCAAGACGGCCAAGCCGTCGCTCAATACCCGGGGCATTGCCAGCCTCTGCGACGCCGCAAGGCAGACCACCGCAGACAACGGCCTCGAGCTGGTGTTTTTGCAAAGCAGCAGCGTGGATGATGGGCGCTACGCCCACAATGCCTGGTTGCAGGAAACCCCCGACTTTGAAACCAAGGTCACCTGGGACAACGTCGCGCTGGTCAGCCCGGCCACCGCCAAAAAGCTGGGCATCCGTTTCAACAATTACAGCGCGCTTTACGATGTGCCGCTGGTTCTCAACAAGCTGACCAGCGACGAAAATCTGCATACCGATACCGATTTTGACATTATTGCCGACATCATTGAGATCAGCGTGGGTGGGCAGAGCATTCGTGCGGCGGCTGTCGTGGCCCCCGGCCATGCGGAAGATTCACTTTCCCTCGCGCTCGGCTACGG
>JAJTZA010000145.1 GCA_021463905.1 Terrimicrobiaceae bacterium
CCTCACCGATAAAAGCAATGGCAGCACCCGCGTCCTCGTTGATGGGCAGATGCTCTGCGAAATGCCCGGGAAGTCACCCTTCCCGCTATCCTCGGGCACTTTGCGAATTCAACTGTTTGCCCGCGAGCCTGCCAGCGGATCACTCGGTATAGGAAACATTGGGATTGAAACGGTTGGGAGCGGTTGGCATTGATTGTTTATGCCGTTGGAAGTCCCCGAAAATCCGTTGTTCAGGAACACCCTGACCGAGGCGCTGTGCCCTTTGCCCCGGAAGCTGGAGATCCACAAAGTCGTCGAAATCGCACCCTCGGAGATTTCCATTGTCGCCGAGGATGAGGATCCCTGGACTCTCCGGGCCGCGAGGGAGCTGAAGGAAATCACACAAGCCGGAGAAGGGGCTTTCGTCATCCGCCTGGCGACACGCATCGAACCCTCCCCGGGCTTTCACGCCTACAGGATTTTCCCTTTGCCTGAAAACCGGGGGCTGTCCGTGGAAGGATTACAGCCCGAAGGTGTCTATTGGGGGATCAAAACCCTCAAACAACTCCTGCGCCTGGAGGACGGAAAAATTCGTCTGCCGCTGGTGACGGTTCATGATTTTTCGGACATGGAGGAGCGCGGCATCTGGACGCAGCCATTCGGCGGCCCATTCACATGCCCCTCTGCTGGACAGGAGGAATCACTGACCCACTACAAGGCGTGGATTGATTTTTTGAGCGACCACAAATTGAATCTTCTGGAGGTCATTGTGGCGGGTGAGGGCGGTGGTATCGAATTTCTCAGCAAGAGCCACCCGGAATTCAACCGCCCTGAAACCGAACGGAGCGATTTTTTGCTGAGGAAGCTTTTTGCTTATGGGAAAGAGCGCGGCCTCCGGATGACGCCGATCTTCTCGCATCCCGAGCATTTTCACTTCATCACCGTGCACCACCCGGAGCTGAGTGCAAGTCACGCGGTGGCCCATCATGGACGCAAACTCGGATTGCCCATCAATTTTTTCCATCCAGGCACCCGCGCTCTTTTGCAGGACTTGGCTCAGGATGCAGCCGAGCTTCTCACCCCGCGCTCCCTCTGTTTTTGGCTGGCGGAAAACCGCCTCCATTCCCTCCCGCCGAATAAACAATCCGTGAGCGAGTTTCTCCAGGAGGCACAGACCTATCACGCCATCGGACATTCCCTCGGACGAGAAGTCAAAATTTTGCTCAGCCAGGGATCCTCGCCGGAAAATTCCGCTCTGATCCATACCCTGCCGCACAGCGTGAAATGGATTTTTTATTCCGGCGAACGCAGTGGTACCTACAACATCCGGCAGCGCAACCCAATCCCGCCGGACATCGCCGCCGCCGCCGCGGAAGGCCACTGGATTTCTCTGTGCAACTCCCTCCGGGGCGTGCCCGCACGACCTACCGTACTGAGCGCGCTCCACCGCAACCTGGGCCACGCGAGAGATGCGGGACTCAAAGGCCTCTGCGGAATGTCGTATGCCTTCCCCGGTGATGTCATGGCAACGTTCGTCGCCGCACAACACTCTTGGAATGGATCAGGCCGCTCTCTGGAAGGCACCCTGGAGGCCTATGCCCGATCCCAGAGTGCGGACGACGCGCGACAGCAGGCCACCGCCTATCGCCTCTACGATCAGGCCAATGAAACCCAGGCCCGACGGAATTCGACCGGAGTCGGGCACCCACAAGGTACGTTCTCCCGCTATTTCAACATGCTCGAGCGCATCGCCGCCAACGACAAAGTGGACGAGCTGATCATGCATGTTGCCGACGCGATGGAAGACGACGAGTTTCCCATGCTGGCGCAGGCCCTCGGGGACATCCAACGGGCGATCAGTCTCGCAGACCAGAACGCCGACACGCAGTTCCTCACGCGCTGCCACTACCTCCTCCACCTGCTGCGCGCCTCGCAGTCCATGGCCCGCGCGTTTTATGTCAACTGCCGGGAAAAATCCCATGACCTGACCAAAGGAGATTGGTCGGATTTTCGCGCGGAACTCACGCGGCTCTTTGCGGAGATCGTCCAAGAATCCCGGGCAAGCATCCCGATTTTTCGTCAACTGCTCATCAGCGAAGGGTGGGGGACGAGATTCCTCTCCCTGCCCGATCCACTCGAACAAACCGCCCGGTTTGCGGCCAGTATTCAGCCGGATCGTGTGACAACCTCACGCGATGGGTCGTCCCTTTCATGAGAGCCAGCGGATCGCGGTGATCGCGTGGGCATAGGGGACATCCCAGATTTCCAGCGTGTTCCATTCGATGGCAAAGCTCTCCTCGAGGTAGGGCGTGTCGTCGGGCCGCCCCATAAACCCGGCAATGGTGGCCTCGGGGATTTGCGTGACGCGAAATCCGTAGGCGGTGGGCTGACGGTACCCGATGCCGGTGTAGAGCGAGCGGTTGAGGGTGTTGTGTCCGAGCGTCCATTGCAGTTGTTGCTCGGCCAGAGCTTTCCAGTCCTTTCGCCCCAACAGGGTTCCGGCTTTGGCCAAAACCGCCGCATGACTCATCAGGACGCTGCTGCTGCCATGCGCAATGCCGAATGAGTTCAACGGATGCATAAAGGAACGGATACCACGGCCCCCTCCCGCATCCCGGAAAACCTGCTTGTCCGCGTGCACCCGTTCAAGAAAAACCCCGTAGGGAGTATAGGCAAAGGGATTCGAGGACGCATCGGCCGCCAGATAGTCGTCGCAATAACGGCTGATGGCTGCCCGCGCGGACTCTGCCAACTCCTTCATCTCCGGCGGATTCAGCTCCAGCAGCCGCAAAAGCGCCCAAGCGGGCTGCCCCGCAAACGCCACGCTGCGAAAGGCCTCGCCCCGGCCCCTCTCATAAAAAAATCCGGAGATGCCCGCGCGGTCAGTTTCCTGACGATCCAGAAGTTGTTCTGCCAGGACGCGCAGCACATCGGGGTTTTCGGGAAGCGACCCTGCGGCCCAGAGTTCCAGCCCCGCCAAAAGCTCCTGCGCGACGAACAGGGTGCGTCCATCGTGTCCTCGGTGGCGCCCATATTGCCAGGCGCGTTCCGCCTGTCCCCGGCAAAGCGCGCCACGCGCGTCCGGCAATGCGCGCGCGCACTGCATTTGTCGTTCCACAAAGGCAAATTGGACGACCGGATTGTACGTGGTGCGAATCCGGCGTTCGTCGCCGGAGTGGGGGCGGTTGTCCGTCCAGCGGTTGTCCGACGCGTCTCCATAACACCCCGGGTGGTTCTCGAACCACCAGTCATCCTCGTATGTGTAGGAGGTTCCTTCCGGTGAACTGCCGCCTGCGACATCCTCATAGACTTGGCCCTCGTCGGTGATCATTCGATGAAACAGGAGATTCCCCCAGGCCATTTCGTCCAGCGCCTTGTTTCGAAACGCCGGATTCCCGCCCTCCACAATACCCACCAACGCCTCCAAATTCCCCTGGGTGAGCGAAAGCCACTTCCGGAAATCCCCGGCATCATGCCAGCCGCCCACAGCCGGCCAATGGCTTCCGTCCGTATCGAGGATGCCATCGTCCAAATGACACGCCGGATGTACCCCCGGAATATCGCACCCACAACGCTGGGCTTCGAGGAACACAAGATACCCGCGCATCAGACGGTCATAGATGTTCTCCGCAATCATGAACGGCGCGGAGACCTGCCAGTCGGTCTCAATCTGATAGCTTCCCGGCGTTTCAAACTCGCTGAAATCCGCCTGCCAAAAACACCCCCACCGCGACTCAATCCGACTCATCTCCCCACAATAAAAAAAAGACCCCGTCTCCGGAATCAGCTTCCCGCAGAGCAGGTCGTAGGGGTATGGAAACCGCTTCGAGAACCCGGGGACGTCCTCGCGCTCACGCGGCATCCGAAAACAATTCTGACGCAGATAAAAGGGAATCCGCTCC
>JAJTZA010000146.1 GCA_021463905.1 Terrimicrobiaceae bacterium
AAGAATGGCCGGCACGCAGGGCGGGGTCATCCATGGCGCGGCATCCCTCGCACTCGCACCAGATGCCGTAGTCGTTGGGATCCAGGCTGGCAATCTCCAGATCGGGAGAAGCCTCGAATTTTTTCAGGATGCTTTGGAAGACGAGATTCTCCACCTCTGGATTGCTCAGGCAGAGCTGCGCATTGGGATCGGAGGAACGCTTTCCATTGACCAAGGCAAAGAACTCGGGGTGGGTGGCAAAATACTTTTGGGGTGGCACGAGGTCGCGGTAGGAATGGGCAAAATTGACATGGAAATAGCCGCCGAGTTTTGGGTCGCTCCAGAGGTTGCAATTCTGGCGGTTGCGCACGGCCCAGAGGCGGGCCATTTGACGTTCGCCCTCAACCAACTCCCGTTCCTTGGGATCTTTCAGTTGTTTATCGAGCGGAGCGTAGGTCTGATAATGATTGATTCCGTAGCGGTACTTAAAGGCGGGTTTCGAGCGATGTTCGCCCGGGGACAGGGTGATTTTTTCCTGTGTGGGCACATGCTCGCCCCATGCCTCGGGCCGAAACCAGCGCACACCCAGACTCTCCAAAAAATCATAGACGGCATAAAGCGTTCCGCGATCGTGGAGAGGGAGCTTGGGATCGGCGGAGTTTTTTTCTTCCGAGCGTCCTCCGACAATATGCACGGCCTTCTCCTCCACGGAGTAAACCGCTTCCTCGATGTCCAGCTTCTGTTGAGTAAGGCGGGCATTTTCCGGATGGTAGCCGACATAGATCGGCACGGTGTTGTCGCCCTTTTCATGCGCGGTTTTCAGGACGGGCACTTCCAGTTGCAGAATTTTATGGAGGTAATCGGCCAGCTCTTGGGCTGCAAATTCTTCGGTGACCAAGGCGTCCGGTGCAAGGACCACAACGGGCGGATGTTCTTTTGAGAGCGTCAGCGGGGCCGTTTCCGTCGGTTGTGGATGATCTGCGGATGGGGGCGCAGCATCTGGGCGCGGTTTGTGGTCGCAGGAACTGATGACGAGTGCCACGACAGCCAAAGGCGCAAGCAAAAGGTGATTCGTAGTTTTTGAGAGGCGTGACATTTTATTGGATGTTCAGGGACTGGGGATTTCAGAAGACGACAATTTGCCAAGGAGTTGGTCGAGCCGGACGGGATCAGTTTCCTCGATGACAGCGAGAAAATAGCGCAGGTGAACTTCTCCGGGTTGTGGAGCTCTGGACTGCGAGGAGCCAATTTTTACTTTTGGCCAGACAGCCTCGAGAGAGCCGATTCGAGTCTGCGTGTCCTGCCATGCGTAAAAAAATCCCTCGCTCTTTCCAAAATCTTTTTCCACCACCAGAGCCAGGCTGTCCGAGCCGTCGGTGGCGATCCGCGCAAACCAATTTCCTGCCGGGGCCAGCGCAATATCCCCAAAGGCGATGGGGACGGTTTGCGGGCCGGCTTGCTTGAGGGCCAACATGCCGCGACCCTGACGCGGAGTGGGGTCGCCGGAAAATGTCCCTGCGAGCATTCCCTTTCCGGATTCCTTGTCGAGATAATGGTTCCCGGCCACGACAATGTGGAGCCAGTAGGACGCATCAACAGGCGCGTCGGAAGAGAGCATCACATCCACCTGTAGGGCGGGAAAGGATTTCAAAAGGGTCATCCGCCTTTCGACGTGGATGCCATTGATGTTGCCAATGACGGTTGCCCACGGTCCTGCGGGGCTTCCGCCCTGATCTTTCAGGCGAAAGGCGATGCGTGGTGTCACGTATTGTTTCCAAAACCAATCCTCCACTCCACCATGATTGGATACGATGGTCGTGGGCAACAGCGGGGATTGGACCTCCTCACGAATGACCGCCGGCTCCAAATGTTCAACGCCATTTTTCTTGCTGCGGATCGAAGCAATCCGGCCATTGCTTGCGGGGTCAATGGTCACGCGCAGTTCGTCCGACTCAAGGACAACGCGGTCTTCCGAGGCGCAGCTTAGGGTAGAGCCGAGCACCAGAGCAACGCCGAGGCTTGCTAAGAGCCTTCGTGATGGGACGGGCATGAGACGTGGGCTTTAGGGCGCGGGCTCCACCTTGAGGTCGTCGAGATAGAAGTGCGTCGGCCCCCATTGGTCGGCTGACAAAAAGATGCGGTTGATGCCCTTTCCTGAAGCGAGATGTCCGCCGACATCCCTCAGCGGAATATCATCCCTTTCCGCAAGCACCTGACCGTTGAGATTTAGAACTTTGACGGAAAAGTTCATGTTTTCGGTGCTGACGGCGACCTTGAAGCGAACAAATTCCCCGAGCGGGATGGTTTCATCGCCAATTTGTTGCCATGCCTCATCGTTCGCCTCCCAATAAAAGAAGCCGAAGCCGTTCGCATTTTTTGTCTTGCGCAATCCGACCCACGCACCGGTTTGGGTTTCAAAAGATGAGCCAATGGCAATTTGGATTGCGGCATTGGAGGCCGCGTTAGCCGCGACGAGGAAGCTGAAAGTGAAGTTCCCGGTGAGGGCCCCCCGTGTGCCTGCAAATATGCGGCTGGCCGCCGGAGTCGCAGACTGAACCTCGCGCACGATTTCCAACATTTGCGAACCTTCGGGCGGCGCAATTTCTGCATCCTTTCCTCGGATGGTCAGGCCGTCGGGGTTCTCTGCACTCACAGACCAATTATCCTGCGATTGAAGGGAGACATCCGGGTTATAGGCGGGAGCCTCGAAGCCGATCTGGACGGTATTTTCTGCGAGAACTGCGGAGGCGCAGCCCAAGATTATGAGGGCGGCTGCGGCGAGGGATAATGGTGGACGTTTCATAGTTTTTTACGGTGTTGGGTTGGTGGTTTCTTTTTGCTTTGATGCGGAATCTTTTTTGCGAGCAGGTAAAATTTTTCCACCCATTCCGGTGTGATTGAGCAGGCGTTGATCCATCCCCCACGTGGCAATGAATCCCGGGGTGTAGGGGTAAAACTCGTCCAAGGCGGTCAGCAAGTATCCGAGAGACTCTTCGGCCTCCTCCTGCGAGCGTCCTTGCACGAGAATGATGCCGGGCTTTTCCAACCAGACTCCGGGTTGCGTTGCCTTGGGGTCCACCTTCCAATGAATCCGTCCGCCTTGGGGCTCGGGTGCTTTCTCCGCACGGTAGGCCGCCAGCTTGGCAATTGGCGGGTGGTCATTTACCGCTGCGTAAAATGACACATACTGTCGCAACTTCTCGACGCCCATATTGGCCTCGGGCGCTTCCTTGTCAGTGCTTTCTACCACCACATCGAAGACGGGCTGGAATTTATCGTCCAGAAGGCGAAATGCTTTGACATCCTCCCGCGTCAAATTCAGCCAGGAGGAACGATAGGTCACATCCAAATTGAGTGAACTCCCTTGAGTCGGCGGCGAGATTTCACTCAAGGCAATCCGACCAACTTCCTGTGTCCATGTGATCGCTTGGTTGTCGGCAAGCACCTTTTCAAGACGATAATTCGGGAATTCCGGCAGTACAATTTGGAGCGGTTTCTTTCCGACGTCCTGCAACTGGATTTGCAGCCGTATCTGGTACCCATCGCGCTGCACGGAAGCGGTCGCGGTCAGGCCTGATGCAGGATTTTTTACGGCCGCCACAGCACGGTGCAGAATCGGTTCGCGCGACAGCATGGGAAAGGCAAGACGGGTGGTGTCCTCGTGAAAAACATTGTGCAACCTCTCAGACCCCTCCGCCACCGGGTTTAAGAGTCCTGTGCCAACCCGCCACGGAGCAAAAATAAGGCTCTCCCCCTTTTTCGCTCCCATGCGGTCATTTGCAATCTCCACCTCAAATGGTCTCTCGTCATCATAGGGATTGCCATAAAACAGGAGACTGCCGACTCCGGCTCCATAACGCGCTGTATGAAGCTGACCGTCCCATTTGTAACGAATCGGGATCACCGCCTCCCAGCCAAGTCGCACGGCTTCGAGCAGATCCGGCAGGATGGCTCCAATTGCAGGGACGCCGTGCTGATAATTCAGCGTGGGAATCGCGGAAAGTTCAAAGGAACGGAAAATTACATAGTCCGCCAGCCCTTGCATCGTCTTGATGAAATGGGCGGCGTCGTAATTCTTGTAGTTGGGAACCCCATAGCGGGTGTACATCCAGCCGGACCACCAGGAGAGCGGTTTTTGGCCCAGCAGATAACGTTGCAGGGGCAGGCTGGCATTGCTGGGATGGTAGGGAGGCCCCTCGAACAT
>JAJTZA010000147.1 GCA_021463905.1 Terrimicrobiaceae bacterium
AGCGTGATGCCGAGTCCGGGCCCTTCGGGGACGTGCATGATGCCATCCACAGCGATCATGGGCTCGTGCGTCAGCTCGTGACGCAAGGGAGAGTCCTCCACGCAATCTTCGAAAAGGAAGGCCACAGGGCATGTGGAAAGCCAGTGCAGACAGGCGGCCACGCTGATCGGCGTTTTGTAGCAATGATTGCAAAGGCGGGCACCCTGTTCTTCCACGCGCTGACGCAGATAATGCGCATCGGTGAAACCGTTTCGCGCAAGATCAATTTGGTAGATGTCGAGCGCATGGCGATCAATCCACGGACGGAACGCTGCCCGTCCGCACTCGCCCTCGCCGGCGGCGATGGGAACCGGCGAGCGGTCACGCAGCCAGACGTAGCCATCGAGGTCATCCTGCGAAAGCGGTTCTTCCAGCCAGCCGATGCGGTATTCCTGGAAGCGGTGTGCGCGTTGTAGAGCGGTTCGTGCGTCCCACACGCAGCCCGCATCAATGAGGAGTTCCCCGTCCCCGCCAAATCCTTGACGCGCCGAGCGTACCAGTTCCACATCGAGAGCTTCGCTTTGCCCCATCGGCTCCCATCCAAATTTTATCGCGCCGTAACCCTGATCACGCCAACGCCGCGCAATATCCGCCGTTTCCGCGCCATTGCGTCCGAAGAGAATCGAAGCGTAAGCCGGAATCGTGGCGTGTTTTTTTCCACCCAGAAGCCGGTGAATTGGCTGCTGATAGACCTTGCCCATGAGATCCCAGAGCGCAATATCCACCCCTGCCATCGCCACGATGCCCACGGCCCGGCGTCCGAAGTACATCGTGCGGCGGTAAAGTTTTTCGCGGATTACCTCCGGTTCGAGAGGATTCATCCCCAGTAAAAGTTCGCGCAACCCGCAAGCGATGTTGTGGCTGTAAGGAGCGTCAAAAATTGGGATCTTAAAGTGCCATCATTTTCGACGGGCATGGGGAGCTTTTTCATGGGGGAGGTTCGCACGGAGATCACGGAGGACACGGAGGGGATTTTATGTCGGGGATTGGGCCGACAACGAGACGTTCGATGTTTCCCTTGAGCGGTTCACCGCCGAAGTTGATGAGGAGGCCCAGTTTCAGTCCCGTAAGCTTCAGATAGTTCAGGACCTGCTTCTTATGCACTCTGGCAAGTTGCTCAACCGAATGAATCTCGACAATGATGCTGCGGATTTCGTTCACATTCCTCTCCGTGTTCTCCGTGTCCTCCGTGCGAAACCCTCTCATGTACCGCGGATTTCGTTCACATTCCCCTCCGTGCCCTCCGTGTCCTCCGTGCGAAACCCTCTCATATGCCGCTGACACGAAACCATTCAAAGCCTCCAAACCCAGCGCAACGAACTCAAGCACCAACGCCGCGCCACTCCGCGCAAAGTCAACATCGCCGATCTCCCCGAAGACCAGCGTCCACGTCAACTTCTGCCTTTTGCATGAACCAAAGCATCTGAAAATTCGGTACGAATTGTCCGCATTTTATTGCACTCTCAAATTCGCCCTGCTTTGATAGGGGTTAAACAATAGTTGCCCGGAAGGAGATGATCAA
>JAJTZA010000148.1 GCA_021463905.1 Terrimicrobiaceae bacterium
CCGCGACATCCTCGATTCATGCGGGGTGACTTTCATCGCGGTGAGAATCCGGTTCTGCCATGAGTGCAGGGCGCTTATCAGGGAAGGGTGCGGTGTGTTATGATGTTTCGTGCGTGACGCCCTTTCAGCGGGCTGTGTATGACGCATTGCTGCGGATTCCCGTTGGGAAAGTGACCACGTATAAAAGGCTGGCGGAGAGCATTGGGTGTCATTCGGCGCGTGCGGTCGGGCAGGCTCTCCGCAGGAATCCGTTTGCTCCGCAGGTGCCCTGCCATCGCGTGGTGGCTTCGGATGCCACGCTGGGTGGGTTTGAGGGTCACCGTCTGGGAGCATTCCTTAAAAAAAAGCGGGGGCTGCTCGAAAGCGAGGGGGTCGTTTTTGACCAAAGCGGACGGGTTCTTCCGGAGTATTTTTTGGTGTGAAATCCTTGACCGAATCGTTTCGTGTGGCCACGCGGGGGAAGGGGCTCACGGAGATCACCCGTGAGGTCGAGCAGGTTGTCTCGCGGGCCGACATCCAATCGGGCCTGGCCTGCGTGTGGGTGCGACACACCAGTGCCAGCCTCGTCACCTTTGAAAATGCGGACCCCTCGGCGGCACGTGACCTGGAAGCGTTTTTTGAGCGTCTGGTGCCTGAGGATGCGGCGGGATTTCAGCACACACTCGAGGGACCCGACGACATGACTTCCCACATTCGGATGGTTCTCACGCGAACCAGCGAGACCATCCCCATTCAAAACGGAACGCTCGCGCTGGGAACCTGGCAGGGTCTCTTTCTCTTCGAACACCGCCGGGCACCCCACCGCCGGGAAATTGTGATCAATGTCACCGGCCAATAACGCCTCCCAGCGCACCGAGCCATCGTCCGCCGGACTCTTATTGCGCATCCTATGGATTGCGCTGGGTGCCGTCCTCCTGGCAGCGATCGTTTCACCGTGGATTTATTTTTTTGCTCAATTTGCGCTGCCGGTATTGCACGGATTTCCCTTTCGGCGGTTTTTTTCACGCTCGGCGCAGGTGATTTTGCTGGTGGGGTTGTTGCCCCTCCTCTTGCATTGGAGGCGTTTTTCGCTCTCGCGTCTGGGGCTCGAGCGCAACCCGTTGGCTCGCCGTGATTTTTTTGGTGGTTTTTTGGCGGCGCTCCTTCCTGCGGTGGTGGTGGCGGGGATTTGGATCGCCTGCGATGTGTACCGTCCGCGCAAAGACCTGAGCTGGCTCCCGCTGGCACGCGTATTTTTGACGGCGGGCGTTGTCTCTCTCCTGGAGGAATTTCTTTTTCGTGGGATTCTTCTCGGGCTGGCCGTGCAGGCCTGGGGGCGGCTGCGTGGCGTCCTGGTGACGACGGTGGTTTTTGCTGCCGTGCATTTTTTGCATCCGCCGAAGGTGGACGTTCCGGTGGTGACCTGGGCGAGCGGCTTCGATCAGATCGCGGCCATCTTCAGGACGCTTCCGGACGGTCGTCTCACCGTGCTGGGTTTTGCTACGCTCCTCATGGCCGGTGGGATTCTGGCTGTGGTCACCGTGCGCACCCGTTCGCTTTGGGCGGCCATCGGCCTTCATGCGGGGTGGATTCTCGCACAACAGTCCCTCAACTGGCTGGCGAAATTCCGTCCACGTCCGCCCGAGGCACTTTTGCCGTGGGTGGGCCCCTCGCTGGTCAGTGGGGCGGTGCCCACCGGGCTTGTCTCGTTGGCTGCGTTGGGGATCACGCTGGCACTGCTTGTGCTGGTGGTTCGTCCCCGTCCCCGCTGCCCCTCCGACCCTCCTACGGAGGAGGGGGCTGACCGGTCTCCGGGGTCTCGAGACGTCCAATGAACCGGAATGCGAGCCGCCTGATTTCCGTGGTGACGGGATTTCTTTTTCCGCGTCAGTGTGCGGGGTGTCAGGGTGCCGTGGCGCGGGGGTGGTGGTGTCCAGAGTGCCGTCAAAAGCTGGTGCCGATCCGCGAGCCGCGCTGCGAGTGTTGCTCGCATCCGTTCGAGGGTGTCCTGAGTGGAAAGTTTCTTTGTCCCAACTGCGAGGGCCGGACTTTCCATTTCGAGAGTGCGGTGGCTGTCATGTCCAGCCGGGGTGTGGTAAGGGAGCTGATTCACGGATTAAAATACCATTCGATGGCGTGGGCGGCCCGTCCGCTGGGTGAGATGGGGTTCAATGGGTTGTGTGATCCGCGTCTGGGGGATGTTCCGGATGTTTTGGTGCCGGTGCCGCTGCACCCGTTGCGCCGCCGCGAACGTGGCTACAATCAGTCCCAACTCCTCGCCCGTGAGATGGGTCGCCGCTCGAGGATTCCCGTGGCCGGGCTGCTCCGGCGCGTTCGGAATACCCCCACCCAAACCCACTTTGACCGCGCCCGCCGCATGAAGAACCTCAAAAGAGCGTTTGTGGTGGCGTCTGGCATGGGGGAGCGGGTCCGGGGTGCGAACGTTTTGCTGGTGGATGATGTTGTGACCACGGGTTCCACCTTTGATGAGTGTGCGAGGACACTTCTTGAGGCGGGCGCCGACCGCGTCTCCGCCCTTGCAATCGGGCGCGGCTGACCCGACAATCACCCCATTCTATGGCCATATTCAAAAAGCCCATTCTCAAAGCCCTCGGAGGCCGCCGCAGCAAGGAAATGCCCGAAGGCCTCTGGACGAAATGCCCGTCCTGCGGCGAGGTGATCCATAATATCGCGCTGACCGAGAACCTGAACGTCTGTCCCAAATGCGCCCACCACTTCACGCTGGGTGCCCATGCCCGCATCGGCCTCCTGGCCGACCCCGGGACCTTCGAGGAAATGGACGCACGCATGACTTCCGTGGATGCGCTCGAATTCACCGGGGTGGCCTCCTACAAAAACCGGCTCGAGGTGTACCAGGAAAAAACCGGGTTGAGAGACGCGGTTGTCACCGGAATGGCCAGGATTGACGGACAAAAAACCGGTCTGGCTGTGATGGATTTCCATTTTTTGGCAGCTTCCATGGGCTCGGTTGTCGGGGAAAAAATCACCCGTGTCGTGGAGCGCTCCACCCGGGAAAAGCTGCCTGTGATCATTGTTTCGGCCTCCGGCGGTGCGCGCATGTATGAGAGCGTGCTAAGCCTGATGCAACTGGCAAAAACTTGCGGCGCTCTCGCGCACCACGCCCAGGCGCACCTCCCCTACATTTCCGTTCTCACCCATCCCACCATGGCGGGAGTGATGGCCAGCTTCGCCTCGGTCGGCGACCTGATTTTTGCCGAACCCAAGAGCATGATCGGCTTCGCGGGGCCGCGCGTGATCAAGGAAACCACCCACCAAACGCTCCCCGAGGGATTCCAAACTGCGGAGTTCCTGGAAAAGCGTGGCCTGATTGATGCGGTCATCCCGCGTTCGCATTTGAAAAGCTCGCTTTCGACGGCGCTGGGGTATTTGTCACCGCGCGGGCGATGATTCCAGACTTGCTGCGCGGAGCCACCATCCAACATGCCGGCAAGAAGCGACGCTGAGGCAAAGGAGGCGGTTGCGTGGCTGGACTCTCTGGCCATGTTCGGGGTCAAACTCGGCCTCGGGAATACCCGCCGATTGCTGGAAGCACTGGGTAATCCGCAGCGGGCTGTGCCGTCCATCCACGTGGCGGGAACCAATGGCAAAGGCTCGGTGTGCGCCATGCTCGAAGCCGTATTCCGGGAAGCCGGCCAGCGGGTGGGACTTTACACTTCCCCGCATCTCATTCGCTTTCATGAGCGCATCCGCATTGACGGACAACCCATCCCGGATGAAGGTCTGCGCGAGGGTCTCGAACGCATTCGCGCGGCGTGCACGGATTGGGAACATGCTCCCACGTTTTTTGAAGTCTCGACGGTTCTGGCTTTTCTCTGGTTTGCCACGCGCTGCGATGTGATGGTCATTGAAACCGGGATGGGTGGGAGGCTCGATGCGACGAATGTTCTTGAGTCTCAGCTCGCGGTGATCACGCCGGTAGACCGCGACCATTCGCAATGGCTGGGGGATTCGCTCGAGGAAATCGCAGCGGAAAAAGCCGGAATCATTAAACCGGGACGGGCGGTGATCAGCGCTCCCCAAGTGCCCACCGTCGAACACATCCTGCGGGAGCAGGCCGCCACACTCGAGGCACCCATTCATTTTGTCACGTCTCCCTGGGATGGCCCCCTTCGGATGGAAGGGCGGCACCAGCGTTGGAACGCGGCACTGGCGGCGGAGGCTGCCCGCCACTCAGGAGTGCCAGCCACCGAATCCGCCATCGCACGCGGCCTCGCCAGCGCGGTATGGCCCGGGCGCTTCCAGCGCATCCCACCCCGATGGATTTTGGATGGCGCACACAACCCGCACGCGGTGCGTGCACTGGTGGGTGCATGGAAAGAGAGTTTCGGAACGGAGCGCCCGCCCATCATCTTTGGCTGTCTTGACGACAAAGATGCCCCCTCCCTCATCGCCCTCCTTGAGGGAATCGCCGGGGAGTTTCACTTCGTTCCCGTCGCATCGTCACGATCGGTTCATCCCAACTCGCTGGCTCATCTGACCACCCAACCCACCACCCTCCACCCCAACCTGCCTGCAGCACTGGAGACCTGCGCCGCACAGGGCCGCCCGGTTCTCATCACCGGCTCTCTCTACCTCGTCGGCGAAGCCCTCTCGCTGCTCACCAAATCATAATGAGCACACCATCAAAGCCGACTTCCACATCGCCACCGGATGCAGCGGAAAAAAACGTCTGCGTCTCGGCACCAAACCCCCACCCCACCCCATTCCCCAACGCATCCCACGGATTTCCCGCCTCACGGCCCTCGCCATCCATTTCGACGGGCTGATCCGGCAGGGGGTTGGGCAAGCCGATCCATCGAAGATCAACG
>JAJTZA010000149.1 GCA_021463905.1 Terrimicrobiaceae bacterium
GAACCGGCCCATTGCGCGGCGCGGGTCTCGAGGAGTTCGGCGGCGCGGGCCATGCTCGCTTGCGGGTCAGGCTCAATCTCCTCGAGGCTGTAGGCGTGATCAAAGCCGTGCGCGACCTCGATGCGTCCGGCGAAGGCGACGACGGGCCTGCCCACCTTGTGGGCGAGTGCGGCGATGCCGGCGGGGGCTTTGCCGTGAGCGGTTTGCGCGTCGAGGCGTCCCTCGCCCGTAATGAGCACATCCGCCTGAAGCGCCCTGGCTTCCAGATCGAGTTGCCGCGCCAGCCACGGAAAGCCCATCTCGATGCGCGCACCGCAAAAGGCCAAAAGACCAAAGCCCAAACCACCCGCCGCCCCGGCACCAGGAATATGACGAAAAGATTTCCACAAAGCGGCTTCCGTGACATCAGCAAGCCGGGTCAGCGCATTCTCCAAAATGGGCCGACGGTTCGGAGTGACCCCTTTTTGCGGGCCAAAAACAGCGGTGGCACCGCGGTCGCCCAGCAGAGGGTTTTCCAC
The DNA here is from genome assembly GCA_021463905.1 of Terrimicrobiaceae bacterium. Classification (GTDB taxonomy): domain Bacteria; phylum Verrucomicrobiota; class Verrucomicrobiia; order Chthoniobacterales; family Terrimicrobiaceae; genus JAJTZA01. Next base: position 519 of record JAJTZA010000149.1, read on the forward strand.
ATCACTCAAGAGGGTGATTTCCGGCACGGCACACCCGCGGACGATGCGGATCAATCGCGACAACTCCCCAGGGAGGATCCCGAGGTCGCGCCCCGCATCGTCCAAAAATTGCCAGCCGAGCGCGCGGGCCATGCCCGAACCTCCATCATTGGTCGCACTCCCTCCCAGACCAATGCACAAGCTGGTGGCACCATCCCGGATCGCCGCAAGCATCAGCTCGCCCACCCCGCGCGTGTTGGCACGCAGCGGGTCGCGCTCACCTGCCTCGATCCGCCAAAGCCCGGACGCCTGGCTCATCTCGAGCACCGCCCATGGACGCTCTCCACCGATCCACCCATAAAAAGCCTCGACCGGACGGCCCAGAGCGTCCGATACCACTGCCGCGCGCCGCTCTCCATGAAAAACCTGACAAAGAACATCGGTTGTCCCTTCCCCACCGTCCGCCACAGGCAAAAGCTCGAGCTGCCAGTCCGGACGGACAGACCGGATTCCCCGGGCGATGGCCTCCGCCACGCCGCCGGAGGACAGGCTCCCCTTGAACTTATCCGGGCAAATGAGAACGCGCATGGGATGGCAACGAGGGTGGTCAGCCGCTGGTGTCCGTATATGCGATGTCTTTTAGGTTCTTGTGAAAGTCATCGCCCTGGGTCGTGGCGTTCACATAGCCGGTGCGGATGGTGAAATCACCGAATTTTTCGCCCGTGCGTCGCTCTTTGGCGTAATGGCGCAGGAGGGGAGCCAGGACTTCCTGGAGTTTGTTGGCGGGAACGTCCTGTTTGTAGAGTTTGTTGAGACGTTCTCCGGCGTGTCCGCCGCCGAGGTAGATATTGTAGCGTTCCGGGCCGCGTCCCACGATGCCGATCTCGCCCAGGAAGGGGCGTCCGCAGCCGTTGGGGCAGCCGCTCATGCGGATGGTGATGGCGTCGTGGCGCAAGCCCGCCTCCTCGAGCGTCCCCTCGAGGTCGCTCACCACGGACGGCAGGAAGCGCTCCGACTCCGCAAGTGCCAGTGCACAGGTGGGCAGGGCCACGCAGGCCATCGAGGCCAGCCGCAGCCCGCTGCGCTCATGACTGCGCGCCATCCCGAATTTTTCGAGCAGGCTCTCGATCTCCGAACGCTTCTTGGCGGAGACGTTCGCAATGATCAGGTTCTGGTTGCCGGTGAGACGAAAATCACCATCATGGATTTTTGCGATTTCGCGCAGACCGGTTTTGAGCGGGTAGTCGGGGGTGTCGAGGACGCGTCCGCCCTCGACGAAGAGCGTGAAGTGAAAGTTGTGGTTTTCGTCCTCGACCCAGCCATAGCGGTCGCCATTGTCGGAGAAGGCGAAGGGGCGGGCCGGTTCGAGCGCGTACCCCAGCCGCTTTTCGACCTCCGTCCGAATCCATTCCAGCCCGTGATCCTGCACGGTGTATTTGAAGCGCGCGTGCTTCCGGTCGGTGCGGTCGCCATTGTCCCTCTGAACGAGGACGACTTTCTCCGCGACATCAATGATGTCTTCCGCGCGGCAGTAGCCGATGACGTCCCCAATGCGGGGGAAGGTGGCCTCGTTGCCGTGGGTCATCCCCAACCCGCCACCCACACTCACGTTGTAGCCCACGACCCTCCCCTTTTCAACGATGGCAATAAATCCGAGGTCGTTGCCGAGCACGTCAATGTCGTTGCTGGGAGGGACGGCAATCCCGACCTTGAATTTGCGGGGCAGGTAGATGCGGGTGTACAGCGGTTCCTGCTCCTCGGTGGTCACGACCTTTTCCCCGTCGAGCCAGATTTCGTGGTAGGCGTTGGTGCGGGGCAGGAGGTGGTTGGAGATGGCGCGTGCGGTTTGGATGACCTCTGCGTGAACGCTGGAGAGGAACGGGTTGGGGTTGCACATCACATTGCGGTTCACGTCGGCGCAGGCGGCGAGGGTGGTCATGGCCGACTCGCTGATCGCCCGCATGGTGCGCTTGAGATTGCTCTTGATCACTCCGTGCAGCTGGATGGCCTGCCGCGTGCTGAGCTTCATCGTCCCATTCGCATAGGTCTTCGACAAATAGTCCACATCCAGCCACTGCCTGGGGGTCAGAACGCCGCCGGGGAGCCGGATGCGCAACATAAAAATATGGGCCTTATCGAGCTTGTGCTTGCGGCGGTCGGCCCGCAGGTCCCGGTCGTCCTGCTGGTAACTGCCGTGAAACTTCAGAAGGATCTGATCCTCCTCGGAGAGCGAACCGGTCGAAGAATCCAACAGCCCTTCGGCAATGGTTCCCCGCAGGTAGTTGGAGCGGATTTTGAGGCCCTCGTTGGCTGTGGGTTTTGCGGGTTCCGTCATGCTCACTTCAATACACATCGCGCCGGTAGCGGCCGGATTTCTTTAATTCTGCCAGGTGTTCCTCGGCTGCCTCGCGGGACTTCCCGCCCTGGGTTTCGAGAATGGTCACCAGGGTCTCGTGGACATCGTAGGCCATGCGGGAGGCGTCCCCGCAAACGTAAATGCAGGCTCCCTCTTCGAGCCAGGCGTGGACTTCCTTTGCGCGCTGGAGAAGCAGGGGCTGGACATAAATTTTTTCGGGCTGGTCGCGTGAAAATGCGGCATCCAGCCGGGTGAGTGCGCCATTTTTCAAATGATCCTGCCACTCGATCTGGTAGAGGAAATCGTAGGTGAAGCGCTGGTCCCCAAAGAACAGCCACGACTTGCCGGTGTGGCCGAGGGCGGTGCGGTGCTCGACAAACGCGCGGAAGGGTGCCACTCCTGTTCCTGGTCCAATCATGAGGATCGGCGTCTCCCCGGATTCCGGGAGCCGGAAGTTTTTATTGGCGTGGAGGTAGGTCGGAACAGCGTCTCCCTGAGCCACCATGTCGGCCAAATACGTCGAGGCGATCCCCTTGCGGCTCTTTCCATGCGCATGGTAGCGCACAGAGGCCACGGTCAGGTGTACCTCGTCGGGGTGCGCCAGTGGACTGGAGGCGATGGAATAGAGGCGCGGCGGCAGCTTGCGCAGCAGGCCGATCAGGTCGGCGGCGGTCAGGTCGTTCACCGCAAAATCCCGGATGGCATCGGCAATCCAGCGCCCCCACAGATAATCCTTCAGCCGGTCTTTTGATTCCGCAGCCAGCAGCTCGGAAAGCCTGCTGCTGGCGGTGAGCGCATGAAGCTTTGTCAGCACGGGCCGCGACAGCGCGGTGATATCGAAATCCTCACGCAGGGCGTCCGCCAGCGGTTTTGCCCCCCGCTCCTTGACTTCCACTGTCTCGGTGCCGCTCAATTTGGCCGCGCTCAGAATGTCCTCGACCACATCCGGAGGGTTGACGCAAATCACGGCCAGCGCGTCGCCCGGCTCATAATGGTACCCCGAGCCGGCCAGCGAAAACTCATAGTGCCAGGTCTCCTTCGCCGTCCCCTTCCCATTGAGCAACACCCGCTCGAGCAGCTCTGCCGGAAAAGGATTCTTCCGGCCATAGACGGACGCACCCGCCGCAGCGTGCTCCGATACGACCGCAGCGGAACCGCCCACCACACTCGTCGGCCCCAGTGCTTTCATCGCACCCCCCAGCCATTCTTGAAATGGCGTGTCATAATCCACATCGCAATCCTGACGCGGAAAAAATCTTTCGCCACCCAATTCTTCCAGCCGCCGGTCCACGTCTTTCCCGGTCTGACAAAAACTCGTGTACGAAGTGTCCCCCAACGCACAAACCGAGAATCGCAGCCCCACCAAGTCCAGCTTCTCGGTCATCAGCTGCTTGTAAAATGGCACCGCACTCTCCGGCGGATCGCCCTCCCCCCATGTGCTCACCACCACCAACAAATTCTTAACCCCACGCAGGTCAGCCGGCGTCGTCTCCGACATGTTCTTGACCGACACCTTGTAACCCGCCTTCCGCACCGTCTTGCCAACGATGTCCGCCAACCGCTCGGAATTTCCTGACTCCGTCCCATACAATACCATCACCTTCGGTAACTCCGGAGCCTTCGGCCCAGAGGCTGCCCCTCCCAAAAGAACGCCCCCCAGCCATTGCCGCTGCTCCGGAGAAAATCCGGCCAGCAACTCCTCAAGCGCTTTGCGCTGTGCGGCGGTTATGGGTGCTTGCTCAGGCAGCATGATTTGTTGACTTGTTTAGTAAGGTTTATAATCCAGAGACGAGTGTTACCCATGCTCAGAAAATCGCTGATGCGCAAGCCAATTTTTCCTGAAATTTTGGGTTAGGTGCTTATATGCTGAACGCCTCGACCTGAGTTTTTCGGTTGAGGGAGAGTTCTGCGCGGTTGACCGCGTTGACGTAGGCGCGAGCGCTGGCTTCGATGACGTCGGTGCTGGCACCTTTTCCGGTGATGAGTTGTCCGTCTCCGAAGTTTGCTTTGAGGGTGACCTCGCCCAGCGCATCGCGGCCTTGGGTGACGGCCTCGACGCGGTATTCGCAGAGCTGGCCGTTTCGCCGGGTGATGCGGTCAATGGCTTGCATGGCCGCGTCCACGGCTCCGTTTCCCGTGCTCGAGTCCTGCAAGGTCTTTTCGCCCCGGCGCAAGCGCACGGTTGCGGTGGGAATGGTGGCTGTCCCGCTGGTGACGTGGATGTAGTCCAGGGTGTAGGCCTCCTCCGGTGAGGACATCGCGTCCTCGACCAGTGCGGCCAAGTCATCATCATACACAAATTTTTTCTTGTCACCGATTTCCTTAAAGCGCTCGAAGACCGAGGCGATTTGGCTGTCGGGCAGGTCAAATCCGAGGTGGACGAGGCGGGCGGTCATGGCGTGCCGTCCGCTGTGCTTGGTCAGGGGCAGTTCGGTGCCGCCCCAGCCAACCTCGACCGGATCCATGATCTCGTAGGTCTCCCGTTTTTTCAGGATGCCATCCTGGTGGATGCCGGAGCTGTGGGCGAAGGCGTTTTCTCCGACGATGGCCTTGCTGCGGGCCACGTGCAGTCCGCTCATGCGGCTGACCACCCGCGAGGTCTTCAGGATTTCGCGGTGGGCGACTGTGGTGTGAATATGGCCATAGACATCGGGGCGTGTTTTGACGGCCATGATGACCTCCTCGAGGGCGCAATTCCCCGCGCGCTCGCCGATGCCATTGAATGTCCCCTCGACCTGACGGGCGCCGGCCCGTACGGCCGCGAGGGAGTTGGCCACAGCCAGCCCGAGATCATCGTGGCAGTGGACGCTCAAAACCGCGTCATCCAGGGCGGAGACTTGTCCGCGCAGGTAGGAAATCAGCTCTCCGAATTGCTCGGGCATCGCGTAGCCGACCGTGTCGGGGATGTTCACCGTCGTGGCTCCCGCCTCAATCGCGGCCCGCACCACCTCGGCCAAAAACTCCGGCTCGGTGCGGGAGGCGTCCTCCGGCGAGAACTCAACATCGCGGGCCAACCCACGCGCGCGCTGCACGCCCTCGGTGAGCAGCCGCAGGATTTCCTCGCGCGCCTTCTTGAGCTTGAACTCGCGGTGGATCGAGGAGGTCGCCAAAAAAACGTGGATGCGTCCGCGCTCGCCGGCCGGCTGGATGGCCGCCGCCGCAGCGTCAATGTCCCCGGGGACACAGCGCGCCAGACCACAGATCACCGGCCCATGCACCTCGGTGGCGATGGTGTGCACCGCCTCGAAATCTCCATCGCTGATCACCGGAAATCCGGCCTCGATGACATCCACGTTCGCGCGGGCCAGTTGGCGCGCCACCTCCATCTTTTCACGCAGGTTCATGCTGGCACCCGGGCACTGCTCGCCGTCGCGCAGCGTCGTGTCGAAGATAATGACTTTGTCGGACATGGGATAATTTTCCTTTATGCTCTTGTGCGGTGAGATGTTGGTTGCGGCCACCCGGCCGCTCCCGCACAGTGCGCGACCCGATGATCGGTTAAAAGGAAAGGAGTGCAAGTCGGCCCAGGCCATCGCCCGTCCGACCCGACACAAACTGCTCGGGCACTGTCAGAAAAACTTGCATACTGAGGGAAAAATATCCCAATCCCCACGCGGAGCAAGCAGATTTCTGTCTTTTTGTTTTTCCCAGCCCGTTGGGCTGGGC
>JAJTZA010000015.1 GCA_021463905.1 Terrimicrobiaceae bacterium
CGTACTTGAGCATTCCTGTCCCCCCAGGCCAGGACGGAACCTTTTGGAAATTCACCGGGAAAACGGGGGGGACGATTCAGCTTTTGAATGTTCCTCCCTATCTTGCCAGCTCGGCATCCCACCTCCTCCGCCCCCGCGAGGTGGTCGAAGCCGATGCGCCCAAAGGGAAGCCCGCCCCGTGAGGTTGTCGGAGCATCTCTCGCTCGAAAGTGGAGTCGCTTTCCCTTCCCAAAGGAATTTCTGATCGCAGGCAAAGATTGGAAGAGCATCCTCCGACTGGGCCAATTCGCCCGCCCGCTCACCATTCAAACAGACGACCAATCGCCGACGAGCTTGTGTTTATCAGGGTTTTCGGGCGTTTCCGCCACGCGAAAGGGGTGGCGGAGTCTACGGGGCTCGAACCCGCAACCTCTGCCGTGACAGGGCAGCGCTCTAACCAATTGAGCTAAGACTCCTTTTTTGGGAGCAGGGCATCCTCGCCAAAGCGGGAGCGGAACGCAAATCAAATCTCCCCAAATCTCTCGAAAAATCAGAAATCCCCGATATTTTTCCGGTAGGTTTCGGCGGGGTTGTCGCCGAAGGGGTCCACGATGAGGCGTCGGGCGTTGTTGGGATAATCAATGTGGTAGATGCCAAAGCGGGGGGGGAAGGATCCCCACTCGTAGTTGTCGGTGAGCGACCAGTGCAGGTAGCCAAGGAGGGGGACGCCCTCCCGCACGAGGCGACGAATCTGGGCGATGTGGGCTTCGAGGAACTGGCTGCGGGAAACGCGGTCACGGCGCGGGCTGCAGAGGGTATTGTCCATTTTGCAACGTTGGGCCATGCCATTTTCCGCGATAAGGATTCCGAGGTGGGGATATTCCTTGTGGTAAAACTGACAGAAGAAGTGGAGTCCCGCGGGGAGGACCTGCCAGTCCCACCACTTGCGCGAGAGTCCGGCCATGAGGTGTCCGGTGGCGCTGTGGTGTTTGAATTCGAGGTCATGGAATGAGGGCGGACGAAAAAGGTGTCCGGTGAAGGGGTCGTAGTAGTCGAGGGCGAGGTAGTCGAGGACGGCGGCGCGTGGTGAGCGGTCGAGCTCGTCCAGGAAGAATGCAAAGGCACTGGCCGTGGCGTAGAAGGGGGCGATGCGATTGGCGACGAGAAGGACGAGGCGGCCAAGCCAGACAAAGGGGTCGGTCTGGAAGGGAAGCCGCGCACCACGCAGAGCCTCGCGCATCCGTCTGGCGGCATCGCGAAAGCTCTCGTCCAAATCCGTGCGCGCGATGCAGCGCTCGCGCGAGACGAGCAAATCGAGAAGCAGGCGCTCCGACCAATAAGAGTCGTTGCAAAAGGTGTTCAGCGTCACTTGCGGGCGGGGCCAGCTCTGTGCGAGGTGCGCATCGTGGAGGGCATTGTAAGCGCGGACATGCGCGGCCAGGAGGCGGTTGTAGGCCTGAATGGCGGCACGAAAGCCAAAAACGCCCCCGCCCGGGAAAATGCGGGTGATGTAGGTATTCAGAACGAGCATGTTCGGCTCGTTGATGGTGATATACCATCGAATGGGAGGAAGTCCCTCCCGGGCAAGGCACTGGTTGAGGGTCAGACAGGTTTTGCGGACGAAGGCGGCGAAGAGTTCCGGGATGTCGTCGCGCCGCCAGGCGTCCGCGCCGAGCCATGCGGGGTGGGTGAAGTGTTGGAGAGTGACGACCGGTTCGAGTCCCTCGCGGCGACAGACCGTGAGGATGCGCCCATAGTGGGCCAGTGCGTCCTCATCAAATGGCGGGGGTGTGTCGGCGACTTCGCTGGTGGCAGAGGGTTGGACACGCGCCCACTCGATGCTCAACCGGAATGCGTTCAACCCCATGTTGCGACACAGGGCAAAGTCCCCGGCATGCCGGTGCCAAAAATCGGTGGCAGACCCGGTCGTGGCGACGCGCCCGGAAGCTTCCGCTTCCGCCCAATTGTTGTGGGGCTGGCCGGTGCCATTGTACCCGCCCTCGCATTGGTAGCCGGAGCTGGAAACGCCCCACAAAAATCCCTCCTTCATCCCTCCCGCACGATGCGTTTCCGGAGGGCCCGAATTTTTTGCCGGGTCATAATGGCGGCGGGCGGTGCGGGTTCCTCGACGACGATGCGCGCAATATCCGCCGCCGCGCCAGGATGTCCTATCCGCCGCGCATTGTCCGACATGGCCGCCAGGCGTGAGGGGTTGTCCAGCAGACGGGCCAGCTTGTGGTTGAGGACCGTCACCTCGGTGCATTTGATGGCCGCCCCCGCTTCAAGCAGGACATCGGCATTGCGCTCCTCCTGGCCTCCAATGGGATCCAGGATGACCATGGGAAGCCCGCGAGCGAGTGCTTCGGCGGTGATCATCCCGCCCGGTTTGCTCACCAGCAAGGAAGATGCCGCCATAAGGGACGGCACCTCCTCCGAAAATCCCAGTACGCGAAAACGCTCATCGCGCCCCGCGACCAGCTCCCTCATCTCGCGTTCGAGGCCGCCGTTTTTTCCGCAGAGGACAATGGTCTGGAACTCACGTTCGAGGTGCAGGAGGCGCTTGACCACGGCCAATGCCGGGCTGAGGCCCAGGGCTCCGGCTGCCACCAAAAGAACCGGCAGGTCGTCGCGCAAGCCGTGCTTTTTGAGAATGGCCGTCCGATCCACCGGCGCGGAGAATTGGGCATCCACGGGGATCCCCGTGACATGAATGTGATCGCCGGGCAGCCCGAGACCCTCCATGTGGATCCTGTCCTCCTCCTGCGCCACAAAATACCAATGGAAGGCCCGCGTGATCCAGAAAGCATGAAAGTGAAAATCGGTGATGACGATGCCCAGCCGGGTATTGAGTTTTTCCGAGCCGATCAAATAGGAGACGACGCCAGCCGGCATGAAGTGTGTGCAAATCACCGCGTCCGGCTTGAAGTCGCGCAGGAGGTTGATGAGAGGAAGCGCCTGCGGAAGATCGAAAATCAGACGACCCTGATCCGACACCCAGGGGTCATCGCTGGTCTCATACCACCAGCCAAGAAAATCCGGCATGAGGGCCGAGAGCCTCTTGTAGAGAGCCGAATAGAACTGCTTATGGAGGACGTTGGTGTGCGTCAGCGAATCGTCGCAAAGCGTTTCCTCGACATCCGGCCGCACCCGGAAGGCCTGTTCAAGCGCATCCGCCGCTTTGACGTGTCCCGAGCCGACTGATGCCGACAAGATTAGGATGCGCTGCTTTTTGGTCATGGGCGTCTAGTTTCCCGCAGCTTCCTGCGCCGGGGGACTTCCCGTCAGAAGAGTTGTGAAGAATGCTGAAAGGGAACCGGGGAATCTGAGAAATGCGTTCATGTGCGCCTTGCCAATCATTCCCAAAATGACATGGTACGCCCGCTCATGCAAACATTGATCATCGGCCATAAAAACCCCGACATGGATGCGATCTGTTCGGCGATGGCCTATGCGGAGTTCAAGCGCCGGGTCGGTGTGGCCGAGGCGCGTCCGGGCCGGTGCGGGGGCACCAATGAGCGGATTGACTACGCGCTCCGGCGTTTTGGCTTCGATGCGCCGGATTTTTTTAGCGATGTCCGTCCGAAGGTCTCCGATGTGATGGAGACCGGGGTTGTGCATGCGGATGTCCACGAGCCGGTCTGCTCGGTTTTCTCACGTCTGGGCGAG
>JAJTZA010000150.1 GCA_021463905.1 Terrimicrobiaceae bacterium
AGCGTCCGCGAGTTTGTCGAGGAAGCCTTCGCCCACGTGGGCCTCGATTGGGAAAAACATGTGAAGCACGACGCGCGTTACGAACGGCCCGCCGAGGTGGACCTCCTGGTCGGCGACCCGGCCAAAGCCAAAAAGCAACTCGGTTGGGAACCCAAAACCCGCTTCCGAGACCTCGTGCGCATCATGGTGGACGCCGACCTCGCCCTCCTCAATCCTCGGGGTGTGATTAAAAGTGGGTGAGATAACATGCGAGAGTTTAAGGAGAGCCCGCCGCGGGCATCCTGCGTCACTGTCTGCTTCCCCAAAGGGGACATTCCCCATAGCCCAGGGTTGCACGCCACGTGCACTACCCTGAGAACCTGCTGAGGCATTCTCGGTGCATGGCAACGGAATTAACCGTAGATTTACGCAGATTCATCGTGTGTTTGACGATGCCGTAAAATTCTGACAACATTTATTATATGAATCGCAGAAAGGCACGTGGCGGGAAGGGCGATGCGGCCAAGGCCACCAAGACCCAACTGACAGCCACTCTGAGGCCGGCCGAGGCGGTGCGGGTGTATCTCGAGGGGGAATATCTTCAGATGAAATCGTCGCGGGCAGTGCGTATGCCGACGATCAAAGAGTTTTCCGATCATTTGGGGGTGAGTGCCTCCACGGTTCGCACGGTTCTCAAGGAGCTGGTGGATGAGGGGCGTCTGGGAATGACCCCCGGGCGGGGCACGTATCTGATTCCGAGGCCGGAAGCCGGAAAAAAGCCCCGCAACAACAGTCTCGGCATCAATCTGGGGAGTGCCATGTCCGAGGACTGGTCGGGAACGATTTTTCTTGGTGCGATGTCCCGTGCGCTCAAGGAAGGCATGACCCTGACGGCGCTGGGTTCGGTGCGCCAATCCGGGTTCAAGCCGGAAGAGATGCGCGAAGCGCTCGCCCGCGTAGATGCCATGATCGCCTTTCCGGAGGGGGGGCATGCTCACGAAATTGACCACCTCTGCGCAGAAAAGGGCATCCCGGTGGTTCATGTCAACCCTTCGGGTTTTCAGGCCACCGCGAACTTTGTTTCCAACGACTATTTTTCGTTCTGCTACCACCTTGCGCTGGCTTGGGCGGAAACGGGCCGCAAAAAAATTGCGGTGCTCTATGCCTCGGCGGTCAATGAGTCCGTTTCCTCGGCGCAAACCCATGCGGCCTTTCCGTTGGCCCTTGTTTCCCGTCCGGACGCGCGCGTGGTTTTGCCGGGTGGGTTTGCATCCGGTGAGCGCAAGGATGGTGAAACGACGCGGGAGTGCGGGTATGAGATGATGGAAAAGTTTTTGCGGGTGCATGGAGCGGATTCGGTGGATGCGGTCTATGGATTTGGGGATTATTTGGCGGAAGGAGCGGCGCAGGCGCTCCTCGCTGCGGGCCGCAAAATCCCGCAGGATGTGAGCGTGGTCGGTGGCACGGGCCTCAAGCCGATCCGGCTGGAATGTGGTCATCTCGTCACCATGCGGCAGCCTATGCGGGAAATCGGCAAAGCGGCAGCCGGCATGGCCATCTCGAGAATCCATAATAAGGGAGCCGATGTGCCCGGTCGCTACCTCATGCCCGCGCTGGGTGAGGGCGGCACACTCCGGCCCGAGGAACGAAAGGCCTACCAGCACCTGCTGGCCAAGGACAAGGAATTGATCTGATTTTTTCATGCCGACACCCAGCAGTTGCCTCCCTCCTTCCCTCGAACTTTTTGCTGATTTTTTGCGATTTCCAAGCATCTCGACGCAGAGCGAACGGGATGCGGACACACGCGCCTGCGCGGAGTGGCTCGTGCGGCTGTTTCAGGCCACCGGCCTTGAGGCGCGGATCGAGGAAACCGGCGGGCATCCCTGTGTGGTGGCCAGCTCGTCCCGCGATCCCCAACTGCGGACGGTGCTCATTTACGGGCACTATGACGTTCAGCCTCCCGATCCTGTGGAAGAATGGGAAAGCCCGCCCTTTGAACCAACGGTTCGGGGGGGACGCATGTTTGCCCGGGGTGCCACGGATAACAAGGGGCAGATACTTGCCCACATTCTGGGGGTGGCGGAGACGCTCCGTGAAAAGGGGCGTTTGCCTGTCAATGTGGTGTTTCTCGTCGAGGGCGAGGAGGAAATTGGCAGTCCCAATCTGTGCGGGGTCCTCGAGAGGCTCAAGGGCGAGCTTGCCGCTGACATCGCGGTGATTTCCGACACCGGGATGGTAGCCGATGGCTTCCCCACGCTCACGTTCTCACTGCGAGGGATTGCCGCCCTCGAATTCAAAACCCTGGGACCCGCCTGCGACCTGCACTCGGGCACGTTTGGCGGAGCAGTCGCCAACCCGCTGACGGCTGCCGCCCGGCTGGTGGCCAGCCTGCATGATGAAGCAGGCGCGGTCGCGGTCGAGGGATTTTACGATGCGGTTCGTCCCCTTGCGGCATGGGAGAAGGAAGCCGCTGCGGGCCTGCCTGTCTCGGATGAAGATTTCCGCAAGGTGGCTGGAGTGAATGCGCTGGCGGGTGAGCCGGGCTATTCGGCGATCGAGCGTGTGGGGGCGCGTCCCACGGCGGAGGTGAATGGCCTGAGCGGGGGCTATCAGGGCGAGGGAACCAAGACCGTGCTCCCTTCTTCCGCAACGGTTAAGTTGACCTTCCGGCTCGTGCCCGATCAAGATCCGGAAACCATTTTGCAGCAGGTCATCGCCCACTTGGAAAAGCACTGCCCACCGGGAATCCGGCTGGAAATGCTGCCGGGGCACCATGGAGCACCCTATGTCACCGACCCCCATTCGCCCTTCGGTCGGGCGGCCTCGCGTGCGCTCGAACGCGTCTTTGGGCAACCGCCCGCCCTCCTCCGCGAAGGCGGCTCGATCCCCATCCTTGGAGACTTCCAAAGGATTCTGGGCCTCGACGCCCTGCTCCTCGGACTGGCCTGGCCGGATAATCATGCCCACTCGCCCAATGAGAATTTTCCGCTGGAAAATCTGGAACTGGGCCGGAAGCTCAATCAGGCAGTCCTTGAGGAAATAGCCGCGCTCCCGCAGTGAGATCCCCGCCCCTCATCCTGGCGTGCGCATGGGTCATCACCGCGCCACTCCTCCCCGCACGGAACGCCCCCGCAAACCCCTCGGCCACACCAGCTCCCACCCAGCCCTCCATCACCGAGCAACTGGCCGGAGCACGGCAACTGCTGAATGACGCAGAAGCCGCCGCCCACACGTTCCGGCAGGAGCCATTTTCCGAGGAGCTTAAGTCCGCCGACATTCCTCCCGAACGCGCTCTGGAATATCAGGAGAACCTGGCCGCAAGCATTCGAAATTTCCAGGGTGCAATAGACGCACTGGGCGCGTCCATCACCAACCGGGAAGCTCTCAAGGAAACGCGGGCGCAACCGGAACCCAACCCACCCAAAAATGATGAGGATGTCAGCAGGTTCCATGCGGAGATTGACGATCTGGGCCGGGATCTGGTCGCGCTGGAAACCCAGGCAGGGCTGGATCAATCGGCGCTCGAACACCAACGCGGCCTCCTCGATCAGTCCGAGCGGGCACTCCGCCAGCTCACCGCCGATCTCGATGCCGCCACGCCCGAGACACGCCCCAGAGCCGCCCTGCTCCTCAAGCTGGAAGAAGGACGAAAGCAGGAAGTCTCTTCCGCGCTGCTGGCGACATCCTCGAGGATTGGCGCGGACGAGCTGGAGCGCGAGCGGCTCGAGTTGCGCCGCTTGCGGCTGGAGAACGTTCTGGCCGGCACGGGGCTGGATTCGGTCTTGAGCAAGGCGCGCTCGGAAGCGGGGCTGGCGGATGTCGCTTCCGAGTCCACGAAAATTCGGGCCCGTGTCGGGAAGGCGCGTTCCGTCTCCGGTCATCTCGTTGACCAGTTGGAGGAGCTGCGGGCCAAAGGCAGCGGCCATGCGCCGGAGGGCATCTTTGAAACCGCCGCTCAAGCCTCTCTCGTTGCGCAAAAAATCACCCGCGGGTATGAACTTTGGCTGGCCGGTCTCCGACAAGAGGAAAAAGTTTGGCGCGCGGCGGCGGCGGTGGCCGCAGCACCGGAAAGCCCGGAGGCGCTCAAGCGTGCGCGGGATGCCGCCATAGAAGCCGCGACCACCATGATGCCCTGGCAGGATTTCTTCCACCGAGGCATCCAGGATTCCACCCGCGCGGTGGAGAATCTGAAGGGCGACCCAGCGACCCGGCAGAACCCATGGACGGTGCGCCTCCTCGAATTGCATCAAGCCCGGCTCGAACAGTTGCTCCTCATGGAAGACGGCAATGCCCGTTTCCTGAATGTCACCCGCCGCATGCAAAGCGAAGCCAGCACCCGCCTGGCCAGGGTGGACCTCCCGGCCCGCATCTCACGCGCCGTAAATTCCACATGGGAATCCACGCTCAAAGTCTGGAACTCCGAGCTTTTCACCACCGAGCAGGTGATCTCCGGCCCGGATGGTGCCCGGGTGACGCGCCAGCGCGGAACCACGCTCGGTGCGCTCCTGGTGGCCGTGGCTCTTGTAGGACTTCTTCTCGCGGTGGCCAGGTATTTTGCGCGGCTTGCCTCCACGCGCTTCCGCAAGAGGTTGGCCATGGACAACACGCGGGCGTCATTTTTTGAGCGCATCATATTTCTGGCATTGGCGGCCACGATTATTCTGAGCGGCCTCAACTGGCTGCACATTCCCCTGACGACCTTCGCATTCCTCGGCGGTGCGCTGGCCATTGCCGCCGGCTTTGGCCTGCAAAATCTCCTCAACAATTTTGTCAGCGGGATCATCCTGGCCATCGAGCGTCGGGTCAATATCGGCGACATCATCGAGATTGATACTGTTCGCGGGACGGTTCTCAGTCTGGGTGCGCGTTACTCGACCATTCAGCAGTCTGATGGAGTTGAGATTCTGCTCCCCAACAGTTTCCTGCTCGAGCGGCGGCTTTCCAATTGGACGCTTTCCGACCCGCTCCACCAATTCGACATCACCCTCGACATGGCTGCACACCCCGAACCTGAACGCATCCTCCAAATCCTCGAAACCGTTGTGGAAAAACAAAACGGACTGGCCGAGTCTCCACGCTCCCGCGTCTTCCTCGCCAACTTGAGCGACAAATCCCTCTCCTTCCGCATCTCCTACTGGGTCAACATCCGCACCCAAAATCCCGACACCCTCGGCAGCGAAATCCGCCTGCGCACCGCCCAACTCCTCCGGGAAGCCGGGCTGCTTGGCTAACCGCAGGAGAAACCCGGAACACTCAAACCCCGAAGAAGCCCCTCCTGTCGGGGTGTTTGGCTCAACCGGACAGGGTTCTCACGAAACCGGATCTTCAAAAATGGACTGAAAGGGTCGGTTGTCGGACAGGCCCTGGGCTGCCAGCCATTCGGGGTTGTAAATCCGGGACTGGTATTTGTTTCCGGAGTCGCAGAGGATGGTGACGATGGTTTGTCCGGGGCCGCCCGCGCGGGCGGTTTGCACGGCTCCGGCAATGTTGATGCCCGAGGACAGGCCGAGGAAAATCCCCTCTTCGCGCAGGAGATGGTAGAGGATGGTGATGGCGGTCTGGTCCGGAATACGCCAGGCCCTATCCGTCTGAAAGCCCTCGATGTTTTTGGTCACACGCGATTGACCAATGCCCTCGGCCACCGAGTCGCCGTCGTTGGTCTCGGTATTCCCGTGAGTGAACCATGACCACATGGCCGCACCGTAGGGGTCGGCACAAACCACCTTCACCTGCGG
>JAJTZA010000151.1 GCA_021463905.1 Terrimicrobiaceae bacterium
CCACGTTTCTTAACGGGTTTGAAGAAGGAGCGTATTCGCACGGCTTTGACCCGCAACGACACCTTGAGCGCGTGGGAGTGGCCAACCAAACCACGATGCTGCGCGGAGAGACGGAGGCCATCCAGCGCCTCCTGCGGGCAGCAGTGCTGACGCGCGATCAAGGCTCCTCGGACAATTTTCGCTATTTCGACACGATCTGCGGGGCGACCCAGGAGCGACAAGACGCGCTCTTCGCTCTGGTGGACGACCCCTTCGACCTTCTGGTGGTCGTGGGCGGCTACAACAGTTCCAACACAACGCACCTGGTGGAAATTGGCGAGAAGAAGCTGCCCACCTGGTTTGTTCGCAATGCGAAGTGCCTCCTTTCTGCGGAAGAAATCCGGCACTTTGACATCCATGCCAAGCAGGAAGTTCTGAGTCGGGGGTGGCTGCCGCCAGCGGGGCGTGAGGCCCGGGTGGCCATTACGGCAGGGGCCAGTTGCCCCAATAACCTCATCGAGGAAACCATTCATCGCATCCTGGAATTGCGCGGCGAGCACCTCGAACCAGACGGAGCATGAGCGCGCCCCTGCTGAGCATTGCCGAGCTGAAGGCGCTGGTGCGTGAAACGCTCATGCCCGCACGCATCCACGCTCAGGCCGTCGAAATCCAGCGTCGCGAGTCCTCAAATGGGAAGCCCTTTTACGAGCTTCGGCTGCGCGACGCCGACAGCTCTCTCCTTCTGCGCGCCTGGAATGACACCCCGGCCTTCGCCGCATGCGAGCAGTTGGAAGTGGCTGCTCCGGTCGAGGTGGCCGGCGAGTTTGTCGTCAATGGCTCTTTTGGTCTCGAAGCGCGGCGCTGGGGGCTTCGTGTGTTGAATGATGCGGAAGCCCATGCCCTCTTTGAGAACGGCAATGAACGCGCGGACGAGACCCTCGGGAGGATTCGTGGGATCATTGCCACGCTTGCCGATCCCCGGCTGAGTGCTCTCTGCGAGGAGTTTTTGCGGGAGTTTGGGGTGCGCTTTGCCCGGGCCGCCGCCGCGCGCGCCAACCACCACGCACGACGTGGGGGGCTGGCCGAGCACACCCTGCGCATGATGGAGGCGGCCCAGTCGCTCTGCGCCGCCTACCCGGAATTGAACCGCGATCTCCTGCTGGCAGGAACGCTTCTGCATGACTGCGGGAAACTGTGGGAGACCTGTCCGCCGGAACGCGGCTTCGACATTCCGCGCGACCTGCGCGGCGAACTCCTTGGCCACATCACCATCGGCATCGAAGTCGTCAATGCCCTGTGGAGGAACCTCCCGCTCGATGACTGGAAAAACGCAGTGCCCCCCTCCGAAGCTGTGCGACTGCACCTTCTGCATCTGATCGCAGCCCATCATGGCGCACTCGAATACGGGTCGCCGGTTCTCCCCAAAACCCCCGAGGCCTTTGCCCTGCACGCCATGGACAACCTCGATGCCCGCATCGAAATGTTCAAGGACGCACAACGGCAGCCGGAGACGGTTCCGGGCGTCCTGGCATGGTCCCGCCCGCTCAATGTCCATCCAGCGGCCCCGTTGCCCGCTTTTGATGCTCCTTCATGAGCGGACGCAATCACCCCGTTCTGCGCGGCCTGGCCGTCCTGCTGCTGACAGTACTGTCGGCATGCAAACCTCCGGCTCCCCAAGCGTTTCCCGAGCAGGCACCTGCCCGCGAAAAGAACGCGCTGACGGTGGGCGTTCTGTTGCCCTTGAGCGGTGCGCAGGCGTCTTTCGGGACGGATGCCGTGCGCGGTGTTGAGTTGGCTGTGCAGGAGATCAATGCGCGAGGTGGTGTCTTGGGTCGTCCGTTTCGGATGGAGATTCGCGATACGCGCTCGGAGGAATCCACCACGATTGAGGCGGTCAGAGAGCTGGCTGCGGAGTCCTCCCTTCCCCTGATTATTGGTGAGATTACCTCGCTGCGAACGAGAGCCGCCGCTCATGAGGCCCAGGCGTTGGGCATCCCATTGCTGGCACCGGCGGCCACACAACAAGACCTCACCACGGAAGGAGACGGGATTTTTCGCAGTTGTTATGCGGATCCGTTCCCGGGTGTCGCCATGGCAAAATTCGCGGACTCCCTGGAAGCAAACCGCGCAGCTGTGCTCGAAGAAGAGAATAACCCCTACAGCAAGGAACTGGCTGATAATTTTGTCGGACAATTCCAGCGGGACGGCGGAACCCTTGTGGCTCGCGAGACGTTCCAACCCGGAGATCCAAACCTCCGCGAGCGACTGGAGGCGGTCAAAGCCGCCACTCCGGACGTGATCTTTCTCCCAAGCTACTACCCCGAAGCCGCCGAGGTCGTCCGGACAGCCCGACAACTCGGCATCGAGACTCCATTTTTAGGCGGCGATGGATGGGACTCTCCGGAGTTCCTCAGACAGGCCGGCACCGGAGCGAAAAATTGCTATTTCTCGAATCATTTTTCCGCCGACAACCGAACGCCGGAAAATGAGGCGTTCATCGTCGCTTTCACTGAGAAATACGGAGCACCACCCCCTCCCCTGGCTGCGCTGGCTTACGATGCCACCCGCCTGGCCGCAGCCGCCCTGGAAGCCGCACAATCCACCGACCGTGCCGCCGTCCGCGATGCCCTGGCCGCCACACGCGATTTTCCCGGCGTGACCGGAACGATCAGCTACGGGAGCGAGCGCACCCCTCAGAAACCCGCCATCATTCTCAGCATTCAGGACGGCCAATTCCGCTACCTGGAAACCGTCCTGCCCGATGCCAATTAAATTTCAAAGTCGAACGAGAGTGCGTTGAAGTGGTTGGAATTGAATAAAGCTGACAATAGACATTGAGGATGGAGAGGATGGAAGCGGCGGATCAATCGAAAGGGTTCAGCACTTCCACGCCAGCATTCCGAAAATCCCTGATATTACGAGTGACCACAATCAACCCATAATGAAGCGCAGTCGCGGCAATCAGACTGTCCTTTACAGGCATGGCCTTACCTGCCTGCCGAAGATCGGCCAGCAGCCGCGCCCAGCGCATCCCGATGACGGCGTCCCAGGGGATGCATAAAATGCGCAGCACCACTTGGCTGAACCAGTTTTCCAAGCACCGCTTGCGTCGGCCCGCAGGCATAAGCAGGATGCCGAATTGAATCTCGCCAAGAATCACGGGATCCACGGCGATCTGCGTCTCATGGTTACGCAACCACGAAATGGCTTTCGCATCTGGCTGGGGTTTGGTCGCTTCGGCCAACACATTGGCATCCGCCAAGTATTTCACAAGCTATCGGTGAACTCCGACTGGATCGGGACAAACCAACCTTTCTCCGGGCAGGAAAGCAGAAAGTCTACTATCCCGCGCTCCGTGCTCGCGGGTTTGCGGATGAGGCGGTATTCCCCTTCCTCGATCCGTTCGATTTCAAATTTCTGCCCTGACTCGATGCGATCCCGCCGACGGATTGCCGCCGGCAAAACGATCTGGCCTTTCGATGAAATCATTGTGGTCATTTACAGTAAGAATACGTCTTACCTCCGGGTTGGTCAACTTTGAGGAGCGCGTATTCACCCCTCAGAAACCCGCCATCATTCTCAGCATTCAGGACGGCCAATTCCGCTACCTGGAAACCGCCCTGCCCGATGCGGACACCCGGGTTTCCAAAAAATCGGGGAATCCCATCCCCTAATCCCGCACCCTCTCAGCTTCTCTTTTTGCCGCAGCCAGCCATCTTCAATCCCTGCGACCGACGAGGACAATGGCCCCGGAAACCTCGAGAACCCGGATGTGCGTTCCGGGAGGAAGAAACTCTCCGTCGCTTTGCGCATCCACCATCAATTCGCCAATTTTCACCTTGCCGGCCGGACGCAGCAGGGTCTCGGCCACTCCCTCCTGACCGACGGAAACCTTATGACAAAACAGTGCTTCCCTGGGTGCTGCCAGTGAGGGGCCTTCCGCTGTGGAATGATCCAGGATCAGCCTCCGGAAAATGGGCAGCTCGGGCAGAAAACGCGCCAGGACAGCTCCGACCACCACAGCCAACACCACCGCAATGGAAAAATTCATCACCGGCGTGGCCAACACCTCAAATGAAAATTCCGGCGGAGCACCCGGATAAAAATCCATCATGGCAAAAAAGAGCGAGCCGGCCATGAGTGCCACGCCGAGGGTGGCCAGAATGACCAGCCCCGGAAAAAACAGGAATTCGGCGGCGAAGAGTGCCAGCCCGAGCAGGAAGACGGCGGCCACCTCGAAGCCCGTAAGCCCCGCCACATAGTGACCCGCAAAAAAGAGCAGGAAGCACACGATGGCCAGAATCCCTGCCACACCAAACCCCCCCGTCTTGAACTCGATGTAAGCACCCACGATCCCCCCCATAAGAAAGAGCGGTGCCAGCACGGTGATCCACTGCGCGATGGACTCGAACCCGGTGGGCGCAACGCGCTCAATCGCATGTCCGGAAAACCCCGCCTGCCGGATGACATCCTCGACGGAATCCGCGATCCCCCGCGCGAGAACCGGCTTGCCCTCAATGGTCTCCACCGCTTCCTGGGCACTGAGGGTCAGAAGTGCCCCCTTGGGATTCAAAACACGATCACCAATTTTGACTTCCTTATCCAGGTTCATAAAAGCGTCCACCAACTCGGGGTTATGATCGTTCCGTCCGGCGACACTGCGAAAGTATCCTGAATAATAGGAGACCACTTTTTTGCTCATGGTTTCCTCGAGTTCCTGGCCGGAGCCGGTCACGGGAGCCGCCGCGCCAATCGCGCTCACGGGTGCCATGTAGATGCCCTTGGTGGCCAGCGCGATGAGGGCGCCGGCCGAGGCGGCATTGGGGTTGATGTAGGCAAAGACGGGCATGCGCGCCTTGAGCAGTGCCTGATCCATTTTTTCCGTGGCCGACAACGCGCCGCCGGGTGTGTCGAGATCCAGAACCACCGCCGCCGCTCCGGTGGCATCCGCCTGCTTGATCGCGCGCCTCAAAAAGAAAAACTGTGCTTCGCTGATCGGGCCGCGAATCGGAACCACGAGCACCGGCGATTTGTCGGAGGGGGACTCATCCGTCGCATGCGCGGAGGATGCGCCCAGAACGGGGAGCGAGCAAACGACACAAGCTGCGGCCAAAATGGAAGTCCGGAGTTTCACGCTGGCAATTTCCCTTGCCGCGCCGCCTCCGGCAAGGGATTTTATGCAGGTGCTTTTCGAGGAGACCATCGCCGCCCAATCCACCGCGCTAGGAGAAGGAGCCATTGCCGTGATCCGCATCTCCGGAAAAGATGCTTCCGGGATTGCCCGCCACATCCTGGGCCTGCCCGAAAAGGCCCTTCCGATGACCACCCCCCGTAGGATGCGGCTGAGCCGCATCGTCCTGCGAGGACGCCCGATTGACAATGCGCTCACGGCATTTTTTCCGGGGCCAACCAGTTATACAGGCGAGGATGTGCTGGAGGTCTATTGTCATGGGGGACTCCTCGTTGCCGCCAAGGTGCTGGAGGCTGCGCTCGAGGCGGGGGCGCGGCTGGCCGATCCGGGAGAGTTCCCCCGGCGGGCCTTCCTCAACGGGCGCATGGACCTCACTCAGGCCGAGGCGGTGATGGATGTCATTCGTGCCCGCGCACCGCTGGCGCTGGAGGCCGCTCGTGAGCAGCTCGAGGGCGGACTCGGACGCGCGATGGGAGGGCTTCGCGAGCGGCTCCTCGGGCTCGTGGCCAACATCGAGGCGTGGATTGATTTTCCCGAGGAAGACATTGACCCCGAAACCGGCGCGGGGTTCCTCGCGTCCGTTCGCGGGGTGATAGCGGAGATTGACGTACTGCTGGCCACAGCGGACGACGGGCGCATTCTCCGCGAGGGCATCCGGCTGGTTCTGTGTGGAAAGCCGAACGCGGGAAAGTCCAGCCTTCTCAATTGTCTGCTTCGCTCGGAGCGCGCCATTGTGGATGCGGCTCCCGGCACCACGCGCGACACCCTCGAGGAGGCAGCCACTCTGGGCGGGTGGCCGTTCCGGATCACCGACACAGCCGGCTTGCGTGAGACCACGGATCGTGTTGAGCGCATCGGCGTCGAGCGGGCCCGTGCCGCCATGCGCGCTGCCGACATTCTCCTGCGTGTGGTGGATGCCACCGAGGGCGCTCCTCCTGCGCCGGAGGCTCCCAACGAACTCATCGCTCTCAACAAAACGGATTTGCTCTCCGGGCCGTTGGTCGGTCAACCGGACTGGGTTCATCCGATTTCCTGTCTCACCGGCGCGGGGTTTCCGGAGCTGATCGAGGCTCTCGTGGCCCGGGCGCGGGGCGCGGGCGCGGCGCGTCCGACGGCCCTGGCGATCAATGCGCGCCACCAGGCCTGCCTGAACCGCGCCCACGCATCGCTCGAAGAAGCCGCTTCCGAGCTTTCCGCAGGCACTCCCCCGGAATTTGCAGCCACCGGACTGCGCAGCGCCCTCGATGCCATCGGCGAAATCCTCGGCGTCGCCGACACCGAAGAAATTTTGGGAGAAATTTTTCAACGATTTTGTATTGGGAAATAAAACAACATGGACCTCTACCGCCTCATCCTTCGCCCCGCCTTCTTCCGTCTCGATCCGGAACGCGCCCACAATCTTGCACTCCAGTTCCTGGCACTCACCCCGGCTCCCCTCCTGCGTCTCCTCTTTCCCCCGCCTCCAGCCGGTGAAAAACGCTCCACCCTTGGGCTGACCTTTCCCAACCCGGTCGGCCTCGCCGCCGGTCTGGACAAAAACGCGGAGGCTCTCTCCGCATGGGAGGCTCTCGGCTTTGGCTTTATCGAAATTGGAACCATCACCGCCCTGCCGCAGCCGGGAAACCCAAAGCCACGCGCCTTCCGCTACCCGGCCCAGCAGGCCCTGGTCAATCGGATGGGTTTTAACAACCTGGGCGCGGAAGCCATCGCCGCCCGGCTCGGACAGATCAAAAAATCCGGCCGTTGGCCGCGTGTCCCCGTCGGCATCAACCTGGGAAAATCCAAAGTGACGCCGCTCGATCAGGCTCCGGGGGATTACCTCATCTCACTGCGGGCTCTGCTGCCGTTTGGAGACTACTTTGTCGTCAATGTCAGCTCGCCAAATACGCCGGGTCTGCGGGATCTGCAGAACGTCACGCTTCTGCGGGGCATTCTCACCGCACTGCGTCCGGCCACCTGCGGCAAACCGTTGCTGGTGAAAATCGCCCCCGATCTTGCGGATGAGGACGCTTTGGCCATTGCCGGGCTTGCGGAAGCAGTCGGTCTCGACGGCCTGATCGCCACCAATACCACCCTCGATCACTCCGCGCTGCCCGCCAGTCAGGATCAGTCCGGCGGACTCAGCGGCGCCCCACTGCGGCAACGCGCCACCTCCCTCCCCCGGCTCCTCCCCACCGCCACCCGCCTGCCGGTCATCGCATCCGGCGGCATCATGAGCACCCAGGACGCAGCAGAAAAATTGCGCGCCGGCGCCTCCCTCGTCCAGATTTTCACCGGCTTCATCTACCACGGGCCGGGCCTCATCCGCAGCATCGCCTCACTGCCTCGCGACCCGAACGCATCTCCCCTCATTTCATCACACCCGGATGCCCGCGCTCCCGTGGAAGGGCTTTGACCTGTTGTTCGCTCACGGATATTCTGCCGCGCATGACAACTCTGGATGACCCATCGCTGGTGGATCGCGTTCTTGCCGGAGAGCGCATCACAGCCGAGGATGCGCGCACCCTGCACAAGCTTCCGCTCGAGGAACTGGGTGCACTCGCCGACCACCGCCGCAACCTCGCAAAAGGGAACGCCTACGACGGACGCGGCAATGACATCGTCACCTACATCGTGGACCGCAATGTCAACTACACCAATGTCTGCAATGTGTACTGCAAATTTTGTGCGTTCTATCGAACGGAAAAGCAGCCTGACCATTATGTGCTGACCCTCGGACAAATTGACGAAAAGCTTGATGAGCTGGCGGCGGCGGGCGGTGTGCAGGTGCTCCTCCAGGGCGGCCACCACCCCAAGCTGGGCATGGATTTCTATCTGACGATGCTGACCCACATTCGGGAAAAGTATCCGCAAATCAACGTACATGGATTCAGTCCGCCTGAGTTCAACCACTTTGCGGAGGTCTTCGGGATGCCACTTGTCGAGGTGATCTCCCGGTTCCGTGAGGCGGGACTCGGCTCGATCCCCGGCGGCGGCGGAGAAATCCTGGTGGATCGCATCCGCGACCGCATCGCACCGCTCAAGTGCAAGTCCGACCAATGGCTGGAAGTGATGCGCGTCGCCCACGGCCTCGGCATGCGGTCGAGCGCGACAATGATGTTTGGTCATGTCGAGGCACTCGAGGACCGCATCGAACACCTCGAACGCCTGCGCGCAACGCAGGACGAAACCGGTGGTTTCACCGCCTTCATCTGCTGGACATTCCAGCCGGAAAACACGCGCCTGCGCGCCGAAACGGTCACCTCCGCAGAATACCTCCGCATGCAGGCCATCGCCCGCATCTACCTCGACAATTTCGAGAATGTCCAAAGCTCATGGGTGACCCAGGGCCCGCGCATCGGACAGGTGGCACTCCGTTATGGAGCCAATGATTTCGGGAGCGTGATGATGGAGGAAAATGTCGTCTCCAGCGCAGGCACCTCCTTCCGGCTCAACGCCACCGAGATCGAGCGTCTGATCCACGACGCAGGATATGAGCCGCACCGCCGCAGCACATGGTACCAGCTCCTGAACTGAACCGCGCCGGACGACACCTCTGGCCCGCACCAACACAGACACAACCAAAACTTGAAAAATCTATTTGACAATCAAGATTCGTGGTGGATGTTTGCCGTGTGAGGCGGGAGTTTGAGTGGGATCAGCTCAAGAGTGTGGTCAATCGCGAGAAGCACGGGATATCGCTCGAGGAGGCGTGCGCACTGTGGGATGGTCCCGTGCTCGAAGTGCGGAGCCATTATTCACAGGAAAGCAGGCGACTTGCCATTGGTAGAATCGCTGGCAGGTTCTGGACGGCTGTCTTCACGTGGCGGGGCAAAAAAATCCGTCTCATCAGTGTGCGGCGAAGCCGCGAGAAAGAAAGGAAAGCTTACGATGAAAAAGAAAACGACTGCAGAGAACCTTGAGGCCCGCTTTGATGCTGGCGAAGACGTGTTGGATTACTTCGACCTTCAGAACGCACAGTGGGGAGGAGCACGTGAGGGCGCGGGGCGCAAGCCCATGTCTGCCAAGTCCCGGCGGGTGCAGATCAGCACTTCGGTGTCTCCCGAGACGGCGCGTCGGCTGCGGGCGCGTGCCAAGAAAGCGGGTCTTTCATTGGGTGCCACGCTTGACCTGCTGGCAATCTCCGCATGAGCCGCACCGCCGCAGCACATGGTACCAGCTCCTGAACTGAGCCGCGCCGGACGACACTCGTGAGCACTCTCGAACGTGGAGCTTTGCAGGTGGTGCGGCGTCTGCGCGCTTCCGGCTATCAGGCTCTCTACGCAGGGGGATGCGCACGCGATACACTCCTCGGAAAGACGCCTTCCGATATTGACATCGCCACCGATGCGACGCCGGAACGCGTCTGCGAACTCTTCAACCGCACCGTGGCCGTGGGCGCGCACTTTGGAGTCATCATCGTGCTTCAAGGCGCGGAATCCTACGAAGTGGCCACCTTCCGCAACGACGGACGCTATGGAGACGGACGCCGCCCCGAGACGGTCAGTTTCTCGGATGCCCGCAACGACGCCCTCCGGCGCGACTTTACCGTCAATGGTCTTTTTTTGGATCCGGAGACGCGGGAGGTGGTGGACTATGTCGGCGGACGGGCGGACCTGGAGGCGAAAATCCTGCGCGCAATCGGCGATCCGGCCACCCGATTTTCCGAAGACCGCCTGCGGCTGCTGCGCGGCGTCCGGCTGGCCGCTTCGCTCGGCTTTGTCATCGAGGAGCGCACCTGGGAGGCCCTGTGCGCGGCAGCACCAGCCATCCGCGAGGTCAGTGCCGAGCGCATCCGCGATGAGCTGACGAAAATTTTCACCGCCCCGACGCGGGCGCGAGGGCTGGACCTGTTGGATGAAAGCGGCCTGCTCGAAATCCTCCTGCCGGATATTGCCGCGCTCAAGGGCTGCGAGCAGCCTCCAGAGTTTCACCCCGAGGGAGATGTTTTCCAGCACACGCGGCTCATGCTCGACCTGCTTGGCCAATCGGTCAGCCGCACGCTGGCCTTCGCCACCCTCCTGCACGACGTCGGAAAACCCGTCTGCGCTTTTCGCGATCCGGAGGGGCGCATCCGCTTCAACGGCCATGAGCATGTGGGCGCAGACATGGCCGAGCGCATCCTTCGCGGGTTGCGCTTCTCGAACGAGACCATCCGCGCCGTCGTGGAAATGGTGCGCCACCACATGGCCTTCAAAGACACTCCGCAAATGCGCACGTCCCGTCTGCGGCGGTTCATGGCCAGGGAAACGTTTCCGGAAGAACTCGAGTTGCACCGTGTGGATTGCCTCGGCAGTCATGCCCAGCTCGACATCCACCGCTTCCTGCTGGCCAAGCAAAAGGAATTTGCCGACGAACCGGTCATCCCCCCGCGTCTCGTCCGCGGCGACGACCTCCTCGAGCGCGGCATGAAGCCCGGCCCGCGTTTCCGCGAAATCCTCGATGCCATCCAAACCCGCCAGTTGGAAGGAGAACTCAAAACCCGGGAGGAGGCACTCGAATGGTTGGAGACCCATTATCCTCCGCTCTGAGGCATCCTCCGGACACCCTTGCCTGACCATCAGCAGGGATGCGGATGCAGTGACTGCAGGAACCGCCGGGGAGCAAAAATTCTTCGAGTGACTTTAGACGCCTCTTTGATCATGGTGCCTCCATTGTGTCCGATCAGCTTCCTGCACGCGTTCCGCGACTGGGCGGCGCCATCGCCTTCGTCGTGCTTACCGCTGCCGTCGCCTTTCTCTTTGCCTCCTTAAAGCGGCCCGCCCCGCCCCGGGAATCTCCCGCTCCAGGCGCAGCCCAGACCGCCATCCTTGATATCGAGCTGACCACCCCGCAAGGTGAGCGGTTCGCCTCCTCCGATCTCCTCGGCAAACTCTGGGTGGTGAGCTTTTGGTCCCCGGAGAATCCGGAGGCCGGACGACACACGCTGGCCCGCCTGGTCGAGCTGGAGCGTTTTGTCGCCCGCGCCGACTCCTCACAAATTGGGATACTCACGATTATCCTCGGCAGCCAAAGTCCACTGCCCCCCGAGCTGTCCCACCTCGAACGGTCTCCAACACCTCCAAACTCCCCCATGTGGAAAGTGGCGCACAGTTCCGAAACCACCATCCAACCCATCCTCGAAAATTGGCCGCTCGCCCCCGACAGGGCTCCGCCCCCTTCTTCTTCACCCAATCAACTCATGGTGGTGGATACACAGGGAAAAATTTGCGCCCAGCGTGATGCGCGCGACCCGCAAGCTGTTCAGCAATTGCTGGCGGACCTCGCCGGTCTCTTTCAAATAAAATCACACGGACGCTGATCTTTCTGTCAGCCAAAAATCCTTCGCAGGGCACCTCAAAGGCTCAATAAATTTCGACCGATTCGCGGTTTTCCTTTGCCGACAGCAAATTGTCGCTGGGCAAGGCTGCTGAACTTGCCGGACTGCCTCCAACTGAACCTGCCGTTCTGGAAGCAGGAGGAGATTTTGTTTTTGGACGGTGGGGCGGGTGTGACGGAGCGGGAGGTGCGAGGGAATTGTTTGGTTTGGTCTTTGGACTCGCTGCCCACGCCGCCGCGCTGGTGACCGGCGACAAGGACTTCCTGGTGCTCGGGTCGTATGAGGGCATCCCGATTCTTACGCCACGCAAGGGGCTCGCACTGTTGCATCAGTGATGTTGTTCAGGGTCGAATAATTTGTGCATCTGGAATGCCAGTATCAAAGGTGGCAACGGTCAAATGGTTTTGAGAGGCCAGTTGCGTCAGATAGGCGTCAGAGGTTCGCGCTGCGGCTGTAGCCCAATCCGGCAGGCGGGGAGAAGGCGCATCGGCAATAAAGCCGCCCACTTGCTTTTTGATGGCTGCAAGTGCTTCTTGCGCCTCTTTTAAGGAGTATCCGAATACCTGCATGGAAATGCGGAGAAAGCCCAGTTCACTGTGTGCACAAGTTCTCAGGCTGCTCAGCTTTGTTCGGGCCGCCCAGGCATGGAAGGCCGTGTGATGAGGAGAACGGCGGTGTTGCCATGCCAGCAGCGCATTGACATCGAGCAAATATTTCACGGGAAATCAGCCAGGGCGGCGCGAATTTCCTCATCGGTGACCTGTGGGCCGGGGGAGGCGTCGTAGGGCAAGCCGGAGACCGGATGTGTTTTCGTCACGACTTTGCGGCGAGCCGGGGATTCCTGGAGAACGGATTTGCGCAGAAAGGCCGAGAGGGATTTCGCCTTGGCGGAGTGCGCCCTGGCACGAATGATACGAGCCTCCTCATCGGTGACCTTAAAAGTAAGAACCGGCATGGGTATTAATTTAATACCGGGATGGTGGATCGTCAAGATCCTCTTGAGCCGTGCAGAGCCTGCGCAACCAGGCCGTCCCTGATCGGTTCGGGCACTCTCGCCCCCCACCCCTCCCGCAGGGCAGGGGGATTTTATCTCCTGCCAATGGCTCGCAAATTTTTTATTCTGGTAGAAGGAGCGGTTCATGCCTTCGCTCAATTGGATCGGAAAAAAGCCGTCATTAGTCATCACCTGGAAGTTCCCTTTCGGCTGTTGAACTACTCTGTCTGTCTGAATGCCACGAGGCAGGGTCGCCGGTTGTGCCGCCCCTCGATCACCGTGAATTGGTTCACCGCCAGCCAGTCGTTCGTCCACACATCGGAGAAATCTATCAGACGGACGATTTCCCATCGCGCAGCAGATTGTGAAACGCCCGGTTCGTCTGCACCAGCGACGGCGTCGCCACGCGCAGCACTTTGCGCAACGCCTCCTCCCGCGCTTCCTCGGGAATGCTGGGATTCAACCGCCGCAAAGCCTCGCGCAACCGCCCCACTAGCACCACCTCGCCAAACGAATCGCTCTGCCGCCGGCTCGCCCGGTGCCAACTGCGGCTCGTGTCCGAGGTCGTAGCCCAGCTCCCCGAACCACGTCAGGGCGGTGTCTTCGACGATGGATTTGGTGAGGCTTATTTTTCAGGAAACGACAGCCGGTGAGTCTTTTGAATCTTGTCTCGCCATTCATCAGCGAGCGGCGCCTCGGCCGCAAATTCCGGCCAGCGCTTCACAGCCGCCTGCACTTCTTCGAGAATCGCCTCGGCGCGTCCACCTCGATCTTCGACGCCTTGCGCACCTTCGGGCCAAGCACCGACGCAAATTCCAGCGCACCCATGCCGCGCGTGCCGGAGTAGCAGAGGCGCTCCACAGCGCCGAAACTCTCCGGCGTCCGCCCCTGCGTCGCCAGCCAAGCGTTAATGAGGGCATTGCCAAACTTGTCCGGCAGCGAATCCGCCAGCAGCCCCGGCAACCCGTGAAACGTACCTCGCGGCAGCGCTGGAAACTCATACACCCGCTCGCTCAACGGCATTATCAGCGGAGAAAGCTCGATTCCGCTGCGTGCGAACTCCGCGTCATATTGAAACGTCGCCACGTCGCGTCCGGTATCGAGCGACACCGCGCCGATGGTGCGGCCCCAGAGTTGAACGTGCGCGATCATGCCGACTCAGCCCACATCCATTTTTTGAGATCACCGCCCGCCGTCTTCTTGCCCGTCGCTCGCTGCCGCTTCCGGCCCTGTTGCTTGAGTTGTGTCATCGGACCGGCTGTCGGCTCAGGCACAAGCGTTTCGAAACGCTCCAGCAAACCCAGCGTGCGGCAGAGGCGGTGGAAGGCTCCGAGAATCTTCGGCTCGGTCGGCGCCTTCGCTACACATTTTATTGTTCTGCTTATTTAAATTCTTCTTCATATCCTATCGTGAAAGGGGAACACTCGTTCCAGCGGAAAGCCATAAAATACTCGTTTTTCGGATCGAAAGGACATGTAGGACTCTTGATAGGAATGAATCCAAATCTTCTGTAATATTCGGAGTCTCCCAAGACGAAAACGGGTGCTTGTCCATCTCCGATAATCGCCAAGCTATCAAGGATCAATGAACTTCCGATTCCTTTCTTTTGTGCGTCGCGTCGCACCGCGATAGGTGCAAGATGATACCCAATCAAATCCTTTCCACGGAAGGCATTCGAATAGCAGATATATCCGACCAGACCACATTCATCCTCGACAACCCATTCTTTGATTGATTTCCCGTGTGCTCGTAATCGAGTTACCAGCGTGGACTCGTAACGGCTTGGAGCGAACGCTTCATCAAGCAATTTGGTGATTTTATTGTGGTCTATCGGTGTAACAGAGCGCATTTATTTTTTCCGAACGACTAAAATGACTCACGACCGCCTGTGGCGCGGCTCGTGCCTCGTAGGAAGTGTGACACAGGCAGCCGTTGAGTCCACCGCTTTGTTTCAGGAATAAAGTCGGAGGACTCGTTCCTCGCCTCTGCTTCACTCTGTATTGTTCGGCACCTTCATTGCAGCGCGGAGAAGTTCCGAAGCTTGGTCGAGTCCAGCCGATCATCCGTGCGGACACTGCTGCACAAGTCCAGGCCGAACGGCTCCACTGTCGCGACGGCCTCCGCAACATTGGCTGCGGTCAGCCCACCGGCGAGAAAGAGTGGCACGCCCACCGCCTCACGGATGCGGCGGCTTGTCTTCCAGTCGTGAGTGCGGCCCGTGCCGCCGAGCAGCTTGACGGGCAGCGAGGTGTCACCCGAATCGAGCAACAGTGCGTGAACGTGCTCTGCAGCCGAGCGGGCCAGTTCAATGGTCTCCGGCCCCGTGACGTGAATGACCTGCACCAGAGCGATGCCGCGAAGTTCGCGTCGCAAGTCGCGATAAACCGAAGCCTCTACATAGTCGCAAAGCTGGAGTGTGTTAGTGCCGCACCGACGCTGCTGGGCGATAATGCTTTCCGCCGAGGTCGCGCTGGTAAGTAGAAACGTACCGATGGGTGGTGGAATCTGTCGGGCAATCTCCGCGATAATTTCCTCCGTGATGACCCCGGGGCCACTCGGCATCGCGGAAACCAGTCCCAAGGCGGATGCTCCACTGGCAATCGCAGCCCGTGCCTCGTCAAGCGACGCGATGCAACAGATTTTGACTCTTGGTTTGGTTGTCACGGGAGACATGCGTAGTCGCCTAAGTAATTCCACCGATCTGGATACCCGCCTTCTTCAGGCACACCACACCAAGGAGTATGTTTCCGGTCGGCTGGCAGGCGATTTTCACGGACGAGAGCGTAATCACCCGAGGAAGAAAAATAGAGCATTTTTCGCATTGCCCGATTTTTCGAATGTCTTCACGGCGTGAGCGACCTGGCAACACATGAGAGTGATTATCCATGTTCCCCAGCAGGACAAGAGCACTGATTGCGGGTAGCGCGGCGAGGAAGGATTCGAGCGAGATGGGTGTGAACATGGGGAAAATCAACGGGCTAGCGCGTGTTTGAGGGAAAGGGTGTCCTCGGGACAGGCAGATCGGAGGCGGCTGTCTTCGGTGATGAGCTTGGTGCGACAACTGCGGGCGAGGACAATAAAACGGGCGTCGTAGGTACTGATGTTTTCCTGGCAGGCGATGGCGAGAGTTTGCTCCATATCCACACGGTGGGTGTTGGCTGGTGGCAACAGGCCTACGGCTCGTCGTTGGATTTCGAGCACCTCAGCGACAGGGTGGATCGTTTGTCGGCTGTACCGATTTCCCCAAGTGCCGATACACCCGCCCGGCATAGGGCGAATTTCGATAATCCAAAAACATGATCGCACATTTGAAAATGGGTGTTAACCAAGACGAGCCACGGTTTCCCCACGGGCATTAAAAAGGGGGCGACTCAGCGTGCCGTCCCCTCGCCGGATTACTGGCAACCCCCAGGTGGCGCACTGGGCTTTCCTGCCCGGGCCATGTGCAACTCGCCGCACGATGGGAATGATCTCCGTGGGAGCCACGTTGAAACGAGCGTCCACGAATCCCTCCGGTGCCCTCATCAACAACAAGACGACGAGTACTAGCGATGCGATTCTTCGTGATGGGCCATCGTAAACTGGTGTGAAATATAAGTTAGGGAGTGATCCGAGGTTTATTGTGGATCGTAGAAGAATCCTGAAACATTTGGCGGGCATGGGGCGGCGACGTAGGGTTCTCCCCATTCTTCCATATCGTTATTGGCGCAAATATCTTCGGGGGGAACCCCGTTGTATTCGGCAACAAGCTTCTCTAGGTTTCTAATAATTTGCGCGTCTGGAAAATAGGGGATGCCGTCCTTGATTCTCTTTTTTACGGAAGGAGGAGTTTCTACATATTTCCCGATGGATGCCTTTTTTTCTTCTGGCGACATCTTGGACAGGTTGACCGGAGGTGGCAGTTTGTGAAGCTCGGCTTCGATTTCTTCGAGCCGCTCAACGGCCTCCTTTCCGGTTATGTATTCGACTTCTATTGGTGGTAGTTTGACAGGAGCCGTCTGCATGTTTTCGTTTTCGTTTATAGATTTATTTTTCATGGTCGTTTGTGGATTGTTCTATCTGTTCTTTTTGTGTTGGTTGGTTGGTTGTGACATGGCTTTATGGGGTCGGGTTGGCGGGCGGCGGTTGTTTTAGTGATTGCATCCACGGAATACGCGGGACAATTTGGAAATACGCTGGGAGTTGCAATCTTTTTCGCGGGGTGAAGTGTTCTCCGCTTCGTTCGCCAGTCCATACGGAAAACAAGTATTCCTTTCCTATATCCTCGGGTGTTGGGCATCGGTTGTATTGCGCCTCGTGAAGGTGGAAGGAAAATGGTTCATCAGAGCCGTCGTCGAGCAGTATCTCCAATGAGAACTCGTCACCCGTTGGTTTATTGCAAAATGATACGGCTGCGTATTCCGCATTGGTACGCATATCCGGGATGAATTGGTTTTCCCTTGTCGGGACGAGGAGACGAATGGCTCCTGCATTTATGGATGCGTAGAAGACGCCTCTTTCGTTCATTTCGGTTTCCCAAAAATTTGTAGAAGTGATTTCGGGGCCGTCGTTATTGATTTTAAGGATAGATGGATACATAGTTGATGTGATGGTAAATTGTTTTTACAGAAGAGAGCGTAGTCGCCCGAGGAGGAAAAAGAGAGCGTTTTCGCATGGGCAATTTTCTCCTTCGGAGCCGTCAAGAACAGCATCGCCAACCAGCTGCGATTTACCCGCCCGGCGTGAATTTCGAGTCCCGTTCAATATGGATCCCCAGATGCATCTTCCAAATTCGGGGATCCGATTGGGCGGCATTTTCATCATCCACACCCGACTCAATCCCCGCAGACGCCCAATTCAAGCGGGTTTCGGGGCATCCGACCCATTGGTTAACAGAGCTGTTAACCCCAATACTGTTCATTTAGTAGATTTTTTTGTGGATTGTTCTCGTCTCCCTGCACATAGTCGGCCCACGCGATCTTCGGATTGGATAGCCGGACATCTTTCGTTTGAACCCGCGTGGCCCAAATCGTCCCTTGCGAGGCGGGATCCTCTCGTGGAGAATTTCTCTCACTACGGTTTCCATCCAAGGTGCGATGGCCTCAGGGGGAAAGGGCTGGCATGGCTGCCAGTTTTCGACGAATCACCCGAATGGCGTGAGTGAAAGACAATCGATCCGGGTCGAGGTTTTGTCGTAAGGCCGCCTCGTTCATCAGGGATCGAACGGCCCGATGGGCCAGCATCATGCCGTAAAACTCCTGCTCGACGAGTTCAGGAGTCTTGCTGCGAAGGACGACCTGACCGCCACGCATGTGAGTTTTAAATTCATCGAGGGTCACTTCAATTTCCCAGCGTTCCGGGTAGAGAGCAGCCAGTTCGTGAGCGGGATACTTTTCCGCATCAGTCAGTGTGGTGATCAAACGGTAGAGCGGCTCGGCATCTTCGACACCCTCAAGTTGATATTCAATAACCCGCACGACGAGTCCATTGCGCTTTTTCCGTTTGTCTTTTTCGGTGGGATAGACCCCGGACAGGTAAGAGCCATCAGCAAGAACTTCCTCGACGGGCAAGTCCGCATTGGATCGCGTGCGCCATAACAGCGATGCCCCGGTGGAACGCGCTTTTTGCCACAGCGAGAAGCTCGGATAGAGCCGGTCTGCCAGGCACAACATGCCCCTACACAGATGCTCGACGAGTTCAGTCGCAAGAGTCAGCTCGTGGGTGGCATAGGAACCCATGCGCACCGCGAAAATCGCATGAGGTCCATTCTCGCAAAGCGCAACGAAGCGAAGTTGAGGAAAAGCCGACTGGCCCCGGCTCGATTCCTGGCGACCGAACCGGGCGAGGTTCTCCGCCGTATCGGGAACATCAAGAGTGCTCCCGTCAATGGAAACCAGGCGCAAACCTCGGTAAAAAGCTCCCGGCTGGCCCTCCGTTGCCATCGGAACTGCACTCTCCTGCCACAAAGCCCGTAACGGAGCCGCTCCCAATCGTGTGCGCGCTTGGGAGATCGCCGCCTTCCCCGCCGCTTTGATTCCCGTGGAAGCTCCACCCAACCACTGAAGGCCCTCAACCAGTGAGCGCAGAACTTCCCCGGTGGAAACCGCCATGAACAGACCAAGGGCGATCACGTAATGAACCAGCGCCTCAGCAGGTAAATCTCTCACCCGCCTACTCTGGAGTCCCATCCTCACAAGGATGCTTCGTATCCGCTCGCGCGGATATGTCCGGGCCAGAACGCCGATGCTCATGTGCTCGGCGATCCGACCCCCAACGCTCATTGTCATTGCGTTTCGTGCCATGGCAAAGCCGATCATGCCCAGAGCAAACCCTGGTAGCAATACTTAAGTGAACAGTATTGGGGCTAACCAAGGCGGAACACGGTTTCCCCACGGGTATTAAAAAGGTGGCGACTCAGGGTGCCGTCCCGTCGCTGGATTGCTGGCAACCCCCAGGTGGCGCACTGGGCTTTCCTGCCCGGGCTATGTGCAGCTTGCCGCAAGATTGGGATGCTCTCCGTGGGAGCCACGTTAAAACGACCGTCCACGAATCCCTCCGGTGCCTCGACTCCAAACCGCCCCCAAGGGATATTGGCAAAATTGGTTCTGCCGCACATTACGAATTAAAGCTGCTCTCGATCCGCTCGATTCACCATGGGTCAAACGCCCGAGTCTAATTGGAACCGCATGCCCGATGGTATGAGGCCCGTTGCCGATCAATACTCAGTCACAGGGATCCGATTCCAGGGGTGCAGTCGGAGGACTCGCCTCCGCTACACTCTTTATTGTTCGACCTATTTTCTCCTTCTGCGGAGTAGCGCGAATACCACTCCCGATCCGGCAAGGAACAAGCCAATGCTGTTCGGTTCGGGAACAGCCGTGACGGTCACGGAGTCCACCCACACGTCGCCTCCCCCCGTGGAAACATCGGTGATTGTCAGAAGGGTGGAATTACCCGTCGCTACAAAGTTCAGCGACAACGGAATCCAGACATTCTTGGTATCGGCGAGCGTAGATTATCAAGTTTATTTTTTGGGTTTGGCGGGGCAAAAACTGCGGTCAGGCTGGGGTCACATTGCATTCGGGTGAGGAATTCCAGATCACGGGGATCGTTGCGGACCACCTCCACGAGTGCCTTGATCGGATTGGCGCACCAAAAAATGGGTGTTAACCAAGGCGCACCGGATTCAGATGATGGACGCCCGTCCTGGCTGGACAATCCCATAAACAGAGGATAGGCTCGGGAACGAGTGAAAAAGGCAGCTTCATCGGGTCTTCCGTGTTTGGTGGAGGAGGTAGACGAGTTTTTGAGTGCGCCGGAGCCTGGTGTGGTGGAGTCGTTGGCGCGGGGTTCGGGGAATTATCTGGTGTTGGGAGCCGGTGGGAAGATGGGTTTTCATGTGTGTCGGATGTTGCGGCGGGGGCTGGATGCGGCAGGGGTGGCTGGCCGGGTGATTGGGGTTTCGCGTTTTGGGAATGCGGCGGATCGGGCGGCATTTGAGAAAGCGGGGATCGAGACGATCGTCTGCGATCTTTCCGATGCGGTGGGCGTGGAGAGTCTTGCTCCCGAGGACAATGTGATTTTCATGGCGGGCGCAAAGTTTGGTACGTCCGACCGTCCCGACATCCTGCAGCGGATGAATGTGGAAATGCCCCGGCTTGTGGCGGAGCATTTCCGGAGTTCGCGGATCACGGCGTTTTCGACGGGTTGCGTGTACTCGTATGTGCCGACAACTTCGCGGGGAGCGACAGAGGACTCACCGACCGAGCCGGTGGGTGAATATGCGTTGTCCTGTCTCGGGCGCGAGAGGGCGTTTCAGGAGGCCTCGCTTCGCCATGGGACAAAGGTTGTGCTGATCCGTCTCAACTATTCGGTCGAGTTCCGCTATGGGGTGCTTGTGGATATTGCCGGAAAAGTTCTGCGGGGTGAACCCGTGGATGTGGGTGTCGGCCATGTGAATCTTATCTGGCAGCGGGATGCGGTTGCCCACACCCTGCTGGCCCAGGAGTATGCGGAGAGTCCCGCGCTGCCTCTCAATGTGACAGGACGGCAGGTTTATCGCGTGCGGGAGTTGGCCGAACGTTTCGGCAGGATTTTTGGAAAGCCGCCGGTGTTCACCGGGAGCGAAGCGGCGGAAGTCTGGCTCAGCGATGCTTCCAGAGCCTGTGCGCTGTTTGGAGACCCGCCGACAGGGATTGACCAGATGATTGACTGGGTGGCCGCATGGCTCCAGGCAGAGCTGCCCACCTTAAACAAACCGACAGGATTCGAGAAACGTGATGGAAAATTCTAAACTTCGTCAGCACTTGCAACGGGGCCAGGTGATTCCGGCGCTGCCGCTGGCTCTTGACGCCAACCGGAAGTGGTCGCAGCGGCACCAACGCGGCCTGGTTCGCTACTATTTCGAGGCGGGAGCGGGAGGGCTGGCTGTGGCGGTTCATTCGACCCAGTTCGAGATTCGCGAGCCCCAGCACGCACTCTTCGAGCCGGTGCTGCGGTTGGCTGCCGAGGAGGCGGCTACTCTGTGTGCGCGCACCGGGCAGGAGCGGCCCTTCCCGCTGATTGCCGGTCTGTGCGGACGCACGGATCAGGCGGTTCGCGAGGCCGGTCTGGCGCGCGAACTGGGCTATGCGGCGGGACTGCTGAGCCTGAGCGCATGGAAGGACGACGCACTGGAAGACCTGATCGCGCATTGCCGCGCAGTGGCCAACGTCATCCCGCTGGTCGGCTTCTATCTCCAACCCGCCGTGGGTGGACGAATTTTATCCTACGAATTCTGGCGGCACTTCTCGGAAATCCCGCAGGTTGTCGCCATTAAAATGGCACCCTTCAACCGATACCAGACCATTGATGTGGTGCGCGCGGTGATCGAATCCGGTCGCGAGGACATCGCACTCTACACGGGGAACGACGACAACATCATCCTGGATTTGTTGACACCCTGGAGGTTCGGAACCGCCACACGATATATCACCGGCGGGCTGCTCGGCCAGTTTGGTGTTTGGACACACGCGGCGGTACAGCTTTTCCACGACCTCCAGGCCGTGCGCGCTCTCCCGCAGATTCCGACCGAGTGGCTCGCCAAAAACACAGCACTCACGGATGCCAACGCGGCCGTCTTTGACGCGGCCAACCGCTTTCACGGATGTCTGCCCGGCATCCACGAGGTCTTGCGCCGCCAGGGCCTGCTGCCCACCACCCTTTGCCTCAATCCCCAGGAAGTGCTTTCTCCGGGCCAGGCCGAGGAAATTTCGCGGGTGGCCGCCGCGTACCCGTGGCTGACAGATGATGCCTTTGTCGCCGAACATCGGGAGCACTGGCTGAGCTGATGGGCATCTTCGAGATCATTGGCCCAGCCATGATCGGACCCTCGAGTTCGCACACCGCCGGTGCGTGCCGCCTGGGCTGGGTGGCGGGGCGCCTGCTCGCAGAGCCGCCCCGGCGAGCGCTCTTCCATCTTCACGGATCGTTCCTTGCCACCGGACGCGGTCATGGCACGCAGGAGGCTCTTCTGGCGGGAGTGCTTGGTGTGACACCCGACGACGAACGCATCATCGAGGCAAGGGATTTTGCGGAAAGGAGCGGACTGGAATACGAATTCTTTCCGGTTGATCTCGGCCCCCAGGCGCATCCCAACAGCGTGCGCATCGTCCTCGAGGGTTCCACCCGGCAGGTCGAGACCGCCGGCTCTTCGGTGGGTGGCGGCAGCATCCGGATTTTTGAAATTGACGGCCTCGCCTGCGAGATGTCGGGCGTTCTCGAGGCGCTGGTGTTTTGGCATCAGGACGAACCGGGGTTTCTGGCGCGGCTGACTGCCGTGCTGTCTTCTGTGCAGGTCAACCTAGCCGGCATTCGAACCAGCCGCGAGCAGCGCGGGGCGCGCGCCATTACTGTGGTGGAAGTGGATGGTGCCATTCCCACAGAAATTTCCGGCGTATTCTCCCGGATGCCTTCCATCCGGCGCTCGGTGATCATCCCTCCACTCCCCGCTTCGTGACCGGCATGCGTCATCAATTCCAAACGACGCCGGAGCTGCTGGCTCTGTGTCAGGAAAATCGGTGGGGCGTGGCGGAGGCTGCGCTGGCCAGCGAAGTGGAGCTTTCCGGAAAGCCGGAAGCGGAAATCCGTGCGCGCATGGAGGCGTACTATTTGCAGATGAAAGACTCCGTGCGGCGGGGTCTGGAAATCACCCAGCGCAGCCGGAGCGGGCTTTCGGGCGGAGACTCGCGGCGCGTGCTGGCACATGCCTCCGGTGAGTCCGTGGGGCCGCTGGGCGCGGCCTTCGAGCGCTGCATCGCCTATGCCCTGGCAGTCCTCGAAACCAATGCCGCATTTGGCCGCATTGTGGCCACACCCACGGCCGGTAGCTCCGGTGTGGCTCCCGCCTGCCTGCTCTCGTGGCAGGAACAACGCCAGGCCGAGAACCCCCGCGCCGCACACGGACTTTTTACCGCCTCGGGAATCGGAAAAATTATTGGTCACGGTGCCTGCTTCTCCGGGGCGCAGGGCGGTTGCCAGGCTGAGGTCGGGAGTGCTTCCGCCATGGCGGCTGCCGCCATCTGCGAACTCGAGGGGGGAGACCCCGGGCAGGTCGTCAATGCCGCCGCCCTCGCGCTCCAAAACACCCTTGGACTGATCTGCGACCCAATTGGCGGCTACGTCGAAGCTCCCTGCATGATGCGCAATGGCCTCTTTGCCGTTCATGCCTTTGGTGCCGCTGCCGTGTCGCTCTCCGGTGTCCAAAGCATCGTGCCCTTTGACGAAGTCGTCGCCACTCTGCGCGAGGTTGGTAACCGCATGCCGCGCATCTACAAGGAAACTTCGGAGGGCGGACTCGCCACCACCCCCACCGGCCTGCGCTTCAAAAGCAAACCCCTCCAACAAAAATGAGCGGCGCGACACATCAGCCACTCGTTCGTGGTCCGGAACGTGCCGGTCAGCGGCCAGGGCAGACTTGCGCTCCTCATCAGAGCCTGACACATTATGTCGCAACAAGACAAAATTCGACGAGTGAAAAAGAGTGATTATGAAACCCTGGCGGCCTTCCGCTACGAGCTTCGGAAGTTTCTACGATTCAGCGAGCAAGCGGCGGAGTGTCACGATTTGACGCCGCAGCAGTACCTGGTGTTGCTCGAGATTCGTGGGCTTCCTGAGGGTGGGGGGATAACCGTGGGTGCTCTGGCGGAGCGGCTGCAGGTGACTCCGCACAATGCGGTGGGACGTGTGAATCGGCTCGAGCAGCGCGGGATTGTGCGCCGTCGAACCTGCGCCCAGGATCGGCGGCGTGTTTATGTGTCACTGACGCGCAAAGGAGAGCGGATACTCGAACAACTCGCCCACGTTCATCAGGAGGAACTCAAAACTGTCGGCCCGCTGCTGGTCAAACTTCTCACGCAAATGAACAGCGCTGTGGAGCGCCGTCCCAATCCGCCCGCCAGCCCGGTGTGCTACGCTGACGAGGACGAGCTGCTCACAGAACCGGTCTGATGCAATCCCCTGCCATGTCTGTCATCCACAACACGACCCTCTGCCGATTTGAGCTGCGTACCGAGAGCCACCTGGCGCTGCTCGAGTATTCGCATCTGGGCGGCCAGCGCGTGAGCTTTGATCACACCGAGGTTCCCGACGCACTACGCGGTCGGGGAGTTGGCGTGAAATTGGTGGAGGCGGCGCTCGATGAGGCGCGGAAGCAGGGCTGGCAGGTCGAGCCGCGCTGTTCATTTGTGGCGCATTACCTCCAGAAGCATCCGGAAGCAGCACGCTGAAGGCGCGAGTTTCCTTGGCGGTCTCAGCGGCTTAACGTACGACGCGGGCACTGCCGCCTTTCATGAGTTTTTCGACTTCCTTGCGGGTGGCCATCGAGGTGTCGCCGGGGGTGGTGGATGCGTGTGCGCCATGGGCCGCGCCGTAGTCCACGGCGAGTTGCGGGTCGTTGTGTTCGAGGAATCCAAAGGCGACGCCGCTGGCAAAGCTGTCGCCGCCGCCGACGCGATCCAGAATGTAGAGGCCGGGAAATTTACGACTTTCGTGGAATTTTCCTTCATGCCAGAGGATGGCACTCCAGTCGTTTTTGCTCGCGGTAATGACCTCGCGCAGGGTGGTGGCGGCCACTTTGAAGTTGGGGTATTCCTTCACGGCCTTCTCGATCATGCGTTTGAAGGCGTCGGTTTCGATGTTGGTGATATTGTGATCCACGCCTTCCACCTCGAAGCCAAGCGAGGCGGTGAAATCCTCTTCATTGCCAAGCATCACATCCACGTATTTGGCGATTTCGCGGTTGACCTCGCGGGCCTTGGCCTGGCCCCCGATGGACTTCCACAATGAGGGGCGGTAGTTGAGGTCGTAGGAAACGATGACGCCGTGCTTTTTCGCGGCCTGCACGGCCTCGATGGTCAGATCGGCAGTGGTTTCCGAGAGCGCGGCAAATATCCCGCCGGTGTGAAACCAGCGCGCCCCAAGCTTTCCAAAA
The DNA here is from genome assembly GCA_021463905.1 of Terrimicrobiaceae bacterium. GTDB lineage: Bacteria > Verrucomicrobiota > Verrucomicrobiia > Chthoniobacterales > Terrimicrobiaceae > JAJTZA01. The sequence continues at coordinate 24,911 of JAJTZA010000151.1, forward strand.
ATATGATCCCAGTCGAAATCGCCGCGCTTGAGCTGGGATGCGGCGGTGTGGCCGCGGTCAGGAACCCCCACCGCGCCGCGGACACCAAATCCACGCTCGGTGAAGTTGAGGCCGTTGCGCACCGAGCGACCCATGCCATCATCCTCGCGCCATTGGATCAGTGAGGTGTCCACCCCGCCCTGCATGATGAAATCCTCGATCAGATGGCCGACTTCGTTGTCCACGAGAGCGGTGCAAACGGCGGTGCGCAGTCCGAAGCACTTGCGCAGTCCGCGGGAGGTATTGTATTCGCCGCCGCCTTCCCATGCGGCGAAATGGCGCGCGGTGCGGATGCGGCCCTCGCCCGGATCCAGACGGAGCATGATCTCCCCAAGGGAGACTTGGTCGTAGTGGCAGGCGGCTTTGTCGCGGAGTGGTAATGGCATGGCTATGGATTTTGTGGTTGTCGAGAAATCAGGAGATGGGGGCATGGGCATCCTGCCCGCATCTGTCTCTCAAAAGCGGGCGGGATGCCCGCGCTTCCGTCTTTTGGCATGTTGGGCAACATGAGATCAGATGGTGACAGACCGGAAATTTTCGGGCTTCCAGGCAGGTTCGCCGAGATCGTCGGTGATGTGAGCAAAGCTCTCGATTTCGGCCTTGGTAAAAAGGAGTCCGCCGTGTTCGTCGGTGCGACGGGCGGCTTCCGCCTCGAGCTGACCGGGAAGCAGGCAGGCTTCATTGCCATGACCGAGGATGTCGGCGAGGCAGGCGTCAAGGTTTTGTGATTGCGAGCGCCCGAGCGCATAGTCGTGGCCGCGTAACGCCTCCGGATGGATGCACTGGAAAAAAAACGTTGAGCCGCGTTTTTCCTTCGCATCGCCCCTGGTCGTGCCGCGTAGCGATGGCAGCCCGCCACCGATAAATGCGGCGTAAAGCTCGTCAATCAACCCTAATCCATAACCTTTGTGTGCGCCAAAGGGCAGCAGGGCCACGGCGCGGTTTGGGTCGGTGGTGGGTTGGCCGTCTTTATCAACCGCCCAGCCGGGAGCGAGTTCCTTTCCTTCGCGGGCACACTGTTGTACGCGGCCCATGGCCACCGTCGAGGTGGCCCAGTCAATGACAATGGGAAATCCGACCGCATCCTGTGTGGGAAACCCCCACGAGTGGGGGTTGGTGCCCATCGTTGGAGTCTTGCCACCAAAGGGAACGACCTCCGAAGTTGCCGAAGTACAGTTGGTGTAAGCGATGTAACCCTTGAGTGCGGCATCAATCACATAACCGCCCCCCCACAGGTAGTGTGTGGCATTGTCCACGCTCACCATCCCAATCCCGAACTGATCGGCCAGCTCCATGCAACGGGCCATCGCGCGATAGGCGACGGCTTGACCGAGCTTTTTGTGACCGTCCCACGCTTCCGATGCGGCAAACCGCGAAGGGAGTTTTTCCACGGTCGCCCCTGGCACCCACTGCCCAACTTTGCTGCCAAAGAGATCGTCGAGGTGCAGGGCTTTGAGTGCGTTGTGGGTGCGAATGCCATGCCGGGCCGCACTGTGACAGAAACGCGCCGCGTCGTCCGCCTCGCCCTCGCTGTATCCCCGGGCACGGTAAGCGCGCGACACGAGGGCGTCGTGCTGCTCCGCCGGAACGATAAACCATGTGTCCGCCATGACTCTCAAACCTCGTGTTGCTGGCGGTCGCCGACCCAGTCGTAATGGAAAAACTTCCCGCGCGGCTGGTCGGTACGCTCGTAGGTGTGGGCACCGAAGTAGTCGCGCTGCGCCTGCAGGAGATTGGCTGGAAGGCGCGCCGAGCGGTAGCTGTCGAAGTAGGCCAGCGATGCGCTGAAGGCCGGTGTCGGGATGCCCGAGAGCACCGCATCCGAGACGATTTGCCGCCAATGATGCTGCGTGCGCGCAATGATGTCCTTGAAGTACGGATCGAGCAGCAGGTTGGGCAGTGCCGGATCGCGGTCAAAGGCCTCTTTGATGCGCTGGAGGAAGCGTGCGCGGATGATGCAGCCACCGCGCCAGATCATGGAAATCTCACCGAAGTTGAGCTGCCAGCCCTGTTCCTCCGCAGCCGCGCGCATGAGCGCGAAACCCTGCGCATACGAGCAGATTTTTGAGGCGTAGAGAGAATCCCGCACCGCATCGGTGAGCGCCTTCTTGTCACCGGTAAACCGACTCTCCGGGCCGGAAAGGATTTTGGACGCGGCCACGCGCTCTTCCTTGATCGCCGACAGACACCGCGCAAAGACCGCCTCGGAGATCGTCGAGATCGGAATGCCCAGGTTCAGTCCATCCATGACCGTCCACTTGCCGGTGCCCTTTTGACCGGCGCGATCCATGATGACATCCACGATGGGCGCGGAGGTCACCGGATCTTTGACCGCGAGGATGTTGGCGGTGATTTCAATAAGGAACGAATCGAGATCCCCGGCGTTCCATGAGGCGAAGGCTGCCTGCGTTTCCTCAATGCTCAGGCCAATGCCGTGGCGCAGAATGTTGTAGGCCTCGCAGATGAGCTGCATGTCGCCGTACTCGATGCCATTGTGAACCATCTTCACGAAATGCCCTGCGCCGTTCTGTCCAATGTAAGCCGTGCAGGGCACGCCACCCTCGACGGGCCGACCCGGACTGGCACCCTCAAGCGGCTTCCCGGTTTTTGGGTCCACTTTGGCCGCGATGGCATTCCAGATCGGTGCCAGCTCCTCCCAGGAGGATTCCGCCCCACCGGGCATGAGCGAGGGGCCGAACCGCGCACCCTCCTCGCCGCCGGAGACCCCGGAACCAATGAAGCGCAGCCCCTTGGCCGTCAGGTCTTTTTCGCGGCGCACGGTGTCGGTCCACAGCGCGTTGCCGCCATCAATGATGATGTCGTCCTTTTCGAGCAAGGGCACAAGGCTCCCGATGACCGCATCGGTGGCTTTGCCGGCCTGCACGAGAATGATGATTTTGCGCGGGCGTTTGATGGACTGGATAAAGTCCTCGAGGGTCAGCGAGGCATGGAGCCCGCCCGGGGTGTCCGGGTGCTTGGCCACAAACTCCTCGGTCTTCGAGGTCGTACGGTTGAAAACCGAGATACGGAAGCCGTGGTCGGCGATGTTGAGGGCGAGGTTTTGCCCCATGACGGCGAGGCCGATGAGGCCGATGTCGGAGAGTTGGTTGCTCATTGATGGTTTAGATTTTGTTGGCTTGGGCGAGGGCGGGTTTTCCCTCGAGGATGTTGATCATATTTTGTGCGGCCATGGTGGCTTGACGCACCACGCTTTCGTAGGTTCGGGAACCGATATGCGGAGTGATGACCGCGCCACGCGCTTTGAGGAGAGGATGATCAGGTTTCGGCGGCTCCTCGTCGAGTACGTCCGCACCGTAGCCGGCGATCTGACCGGCGTTGAGGGCGTCCGCCAAAGCCACGCTGTCCACCAGCTCACCACGGGCGCAATTGAGAAGAACCGCGTTCTTTTTGAAAAGTTTGAGGCGTTCGGCGTTGATGAACCCGCGGGTCTCTGGCGTGAGGTTCATGTGCAGCGAAATCACATCCGAACGGCGGATCAACTCATCCACCTCCGTGACACGCTCGACATCGTGCTTTTTGGCGAAGTCATCATCCCAGAACACATCATAGCCAAGCACGTCCATTCCAAAAACGCGCGCCCGGATGGCAACCTCCTTGCCGATACGACCAAGACCGGCAATGCCCATGGTTTTGCCCATCAGCTCGTGGCCGGTCAAACGCTTCCAATTCCCGCCGCGCACACAGTTCGACTGCTCCACAATGTCACGGTAAATGGCCAGCAACAGCCCGAAAGTGTGCTCAGCAACCGTGGTATGGTTCACGCCCGGACAGAAGGTCACGGGGATCTTGTGCTCGGTGGCCGCGACCACATCCATTTTGTCAAGACCAATGCCGTATTTCGCCAGCACCTTCAACCTCGGCAACGATTTCTCAATGACCGCGCGCGTGATCGCATCATCCCCACACAGGAGCGCATCAAAATCGCCGACCAATTCCAGCATGCGAGCTTCGGGCAGCGGGCCGCGCTCGCGCGTGATGTCATAGCCCTTCTCCGCCAGCAGGTCGTGGTGTGGGCCGGGGGTGTCTTGAAATGAAGTGGTCGTGACCAATATGCGCATCATGGTTGTTTCAGAAAACAACAGTATAAATCCCGCAATTTTTTTCGTAAAGAAGATTCCAGCCAGGGGTGTTTATCGGGGATTGCGCCTGGTTTCCATTGACGGGAGCACGCTGGATGCGCCCAACACGGCAGAATACCTCGCCCATTTCGGGAGCTCTCCTCTATGAAAACCTCTCTCCCTTACAACATGACCCACAAAATCCAATATCAATGAAAATACCTTGCGCTCACGCCAGACCCCGAGCCAATTATCGCCAGTGGAGGCGCAGGATGCGGCGGAGTTCTTCGATGCCTTCGGGGTTTTCGTTCGTGCTGTGGCCGGAGGGGACGATTTTTTCGGAGGCAGCGCCCTCGAGGTGGGAACTCCAGTAGGGGACGATGCCATCGGAACTGTTGGGCGTATCGCCTCGTCCCCGATCCCCGATGATCGAATGGTAGGGGACGTCGTCCTTGATCGGGAGATTGAGGATGGCTGTGAGCAGTGGCGAATGGGCGCGCAAAAACACGAGGCTGTTGGCCGGCGCGACGAGAATCTCGCGCATGTCCGGGTGGAGGAATTTTTGAATATTCGTAAGATCGGTGTTGAGAAAGTCGAAGGGCAGGCGTACGAGCCGTGAGGCGATTTCCACGATTCGTTTCGAGGCGATGGTACTGCCGCGGTGTGGGGTGGCGAAAAAGACGACGCGGGAGATTTCCGGGCGTGGGCCGAATTCCACGATGCGGAGGAGGTGTTCTTTCATCTTGGGCGACACGTTCAATTGACTGGGGGGGACATCGAGGAATTGACGCCAGAGGAGCTCTCCTCCGGAGCGGACTTGCAGGCTGGAGAGGAGTCCACCCATGCTGTGCCCGGCCAGCACGGTGCGGTTGAAGTAGCGGTTGCGGTGGTGTGGGTCAAGCACCTGGTGGTAGCGTTCAATTTCGGATCGCAGTTTGGCGGCGGAGGTCCACACGGGCAGGCCGGTGGGATAAATGAAAAACCAGAATTGATAATGCTCGCGGATTTTTTTGTCGGCCAGGAGTTCGTTGACGGCGGGAATCCAGGTTTCCGGGCGCGACATCAGCCCATGCACGAAAATCACAGGGATTTTTTCGGGATCGTAAGCGGAGAATTGGTAGAGGCCGATGCCGAGCGGGTTGAAGTTGGGGAAGAGCATCGTGCGCAAACTCAAGAGACGGTTTTCTCCCTTGGAAACCATATAAGCCAGAGGGGCGGAAAAATCGGCGGCCAGCCTGGTCTTCCGCCCAGCCACCATGACGTCATCGCTTTTGAGCGTCCGGTAAAATACCAACTGCGGGCTTTTGCCATCGAAGCGCAGCAATGCCGTGACCGGCTCGCAAATCCCTGCCCGTGGAGGGATGCCTGGCTGACCGTGCAGAGCAGGCGCCTCCTTTGTGAAACGCGCCACACAGGGCACGCCCGCGCCCGCCTGGGTGACCCGGACGCGCAGGCCACGGATACGGATGGACGAGGCCAGGAGCAGTTCCTGCGCCGTTCGCGGATCGAGGGTTTTGACGGTACCTTCTGGAATGGTCAGGGACTTGCCTTCCCCGAGGCGCACCGGCTCGAAGCCGCCTTTTTGCATAAGCACAACCACTGCTGCCGTAGCCATGCGGTTAATTTCCTGATCCGGCGTTCCGGGACGCGCCTTCTGCGTGAGTCGGGCTGCCTCAACAAGCGCAGCCAGTTTTTTTTCCCGCGTGAGACCGGGCTGCGAGGCTTGCCGCAAGTAATCGGCGGCACCGTGCTCAGGGTGTGCAGCGACCGCACGCCGCGCTTTGGCCTGGGCAGCAGCAGGGGTCTGCACTTTGACGCCCAGCACCGAGCAACCGCTGGTGGCAAGAACGGCGAAAACAAGAAAGGCATGGAAGGCGTAAATCAGTGACCTCTTGGCGGCGGGGATCATGGTAGGAAATGGAGTGCGTATTCTATAACCACGCCGCAAAAAGCAAAGCGAGAACAATGACAAGGAGTGCGCCGCAGGCGACCGGCCAATGGCGTAATGTGGTGTCGAGGTGTCCGAGTGCGCGGGCTGCTCCCTGGGCGGTGCGAACCGCCGGTGTCGCCAGGGCAAGGATGTCACCGGCAGGGATTTTGGGAATCCGGATGCGGCGCAAAAACACACCGGCGGTTCCGCCAAGCAGAACCGGCCAGAGGGTTTTCCAAAGCGCGACGGGTGCCACCACATCGCTCCAGGAGAGTCCTGTCATCGAGAGCGCAACCCACGGGAATGCGATGCACGCGACAGCTCCCAACAGCCACGGCGCAAGCCCTCCGCCGGATGACACCGCAGGGTTTTTCCGCGCATCGGCCAGCCGGAATAGGAAATGGGTCATCAGCAGGGCGGTTCCCGCCGCCGAAAGCGAGGCCAGAGTGGCCGCCGGGCCATAGCCAAAGGGCGCTTTTACAGCGAGCTTGGCCAGTGCGCCTCCGGTAAGGGGCAAGCCAGCAAGGCCCAGCCCGATCAAAGCCGCCGGTGCCACGGTCAAAGACGGCCTCGCCGCACACGCGCCCACTGCAAGAAAGAGCACTCCCTTGGCCAGAACATGATGCGCTCCGTAAAATGCAGCGAGAGTGGCGACGCTGCCGTCATGCGTCGCTACTCCCATGCCAATGATGACGGCCAGAAAACCCATCTGGCTCACGCTGGAATAGGCGAGGATGGTCTTCGGATGGCACTGGGTCAGGCCGACGGCCACGCCATAGAATGCGCCACAAAACCCCACGGTGACGAGCAGCCCACCCCACATGACGGGCGTTGTTTCCATCGGCAAAAAGCGCAGCAGCCCGATAATTCCAGCCTTAACCGCCGCGCCACTCAGCACAGCCGCCGCCGGAATGGGTGCCGCAGTGTAGCTGAGCGGCATCCAAAAATGCAGGGGCAACAGCGCAATCTTGGCACCAAATCCGGCGATCAACAATGCTGTGGCAATCGGCGGCAACGGCATCACACCACGCGACAAGATCACAAAAGCCGCCAGCAGCAGGTTTTCTCCCAGGATGGCAAATCCAAGATAAATCCTCCCCGCCCTCCTCGCGGGAGGTGTCCCTTCGCTAACCACCAGGCCATAAGCGGGCAGGCTCACAAGCGCATAGAAAACCAGAAAGCCAACCCGATCCTCCACAAGGAACACACCCAGGCTCCCGGTGAGCGTGAGCAGCCAACAGGCGATGAAACCCACGCCGGGCCGTCCCCCGGGGAAATAGGACGGCACCGCCCACCCGCCGATGCTCCAAAGCGCCGCCGCCGCCCCCAGCAGGAGAGTCACCGGTGCGCCGACATCCTCGAAAAACACCAAAATGAAAGCAGGCAGGGGCGCAAGCCAGAGCAGTCTCGGCAGCCATTTCCGAAGCGGACGGATCAACAGCCCGCAAAGCAGGAACATCGGCCAGCCAAGTGCGATCATCGAAAATGGTTTCATGGTCATCAGGGGCGCATCTCCGTGATTTGAGGACGTCCGATATCGAGAAGCTCGAGGACTTTTTTCGAAAATCCACCCAAAAGAAGGGCACAGACAGCCAGAGCCAGCACCACCCACTCCCGGAGACGGGGAATGGCAGCCGCCGGTTGAATCCCTTCCACCAGCGTCGGTCGCACCGCGCGAAACATGTAGCCGCCTGCCAACAGGCCACCACATAAAATCACCACAACCCACCACCACTGCCCCGCAGAAAACGCCGCCGAAAGCAGTTGCCACTTAGCCATAAATCCGCCGGTGGGCGGGACACCCACCAGCGATAAGGCCGCCAACACAAATGCACAGGTCGTCAAGGGCAGTGCGCGTCCCATCCCGCGCAGCCCGTCAAGCCGGTCGCTTCCCGCCACTTCCGCCATCAACCCCGCCCCAAGGAACATGGACGCCTTGGCAAAGGCGTGCGCTGCCGCCTGCAGCATGCCACCGGAGAGCGCACCCACGTGTCCGGCCAGCGGAAACATGAGGAACAGATAGCCGATCTGGGCTACGGTGGAATAAGCGATGAGGAGCTTGAGGCGTTCCTGTTTCAGCGCCAGCACACCCCCTACCACGATGGCTCCAGCACCCATCGCGCCAAGCAGTTGCCCCGTCCTCATCCCCGCCTGCCCAGGCACAGTGTCGAACCACAAGCGCACGGTGAGAAAAAATGAACCCTTCACCACCAGCGCAGAAAGCAGCGCACTGGCGGAGGGCGGCGCACCACCATGCGCGGGCGGCAGCCAAAGATGCAGAGGAAAAAGCGCCGTTTTTGCCGCCAGACCCGACGTCATCAAGGCCACCGCCACCCAAAGTGGCATCCCGGGTTCATACCGAACCAACCCCGACAGTTTGGTAATGTCCAGTGTCCCATAGTTTCCGTAGAGCAGTGCCACCCCGAGCAGGTAAAGGGCGGAGCCGGTCAGCGCAAACAGCAGGTAGCGCAACGCCGCCTCCAGCGTGGCACGGGTTCCGGTCAGGCAAACCAAAGGCACCGCCGCGAAGGTCAGGAGCTCCAACGCGACGTAGAGATTGAAAAAATCATTGCCTAGAAAGATCGCGTTCATCGCGCAGCTCACGGCCAGCAGGAGCGACCAAAAGGCCAGCGACCTGCGCGTTTCCACGCCACCGCGCCTGACCGCGAACTCGTTCGGCGCATAAACACCCACAGCCAGCGCCACCACAGCGGCAGTGATAAGCATGACGACAGACAATCCGTCCGCGCGCAATTGGATGCCCAACGGCGCAGTCCACCCACCGGAGGAATAGGTGACAGCCCGTCCGGTCCGACAAACCGCGCCGCCGATCCCCACCGCAACCGCAAAGTTGCCGACGAGCACAGCCAATGAAATCCCCCGCGCCTGCCGCCCGCCACCGACCACAACCAAGAGGATGCCCGCCACCGGCAGCGTCAAAACCAGAATCAAAAGCGCCGCCGAACTCATGGTTCGCCCTCCTCCTCATCATCCTCGTCGAGCCGTCGGATCAGTGCCACGCCCAGTGCTGTGGCGGAGAATGCCACCACGATGCCGGTAATAACCAGTGCCTGAGGCACGGGATCCGCGACAAGCCCCGCCGCCGCCCCACGTCGGGCGATCACGCCAAGGAGTAGAAAAATTCCGCTGCCCAGCACGTTGAAGGACAGGATTTTCCGCAGCGCTGATGAATGGACGATCAGCCCGTAAAGCCCGAGGCCCACGAGACATGCCGCCGTAAAACCGAAGATTTCACTCATGGCCTCCTCCCCGGTGGCCCCACCACCAACAGCACCAGGGTCAGTGCGATGGAAAGCGTCATGGCGACCTCAATGACTACGATCACCGGTTTGGCCAGACCATCAGGGTAAGCGAGAAAATCCCCGGCCCCCCAAAACCCGCCAAAACCCACGATAAGAAAAACCGCGATCCCCGCAACCACCGCCCACCGCAACCACCCGCTTCCGACGAGCGGAGGTCTCGCCACGCCGGCAAAAAAGGCCAGCAGCCCCATCGCGGCAATGAGCGCCCCGCCCGCAAAGGCCCCACCCGGTTCGTCGGCACCTACCCAAAAGAGATAAATGCCAACCAACACACCCACCGGAACCAGCACCCGCGCCAAAAGAAGAAGCGGGCCGCTCGTTTGTGTGGAAAAATCGAAGTCCGGACGCCCGCCCCAAAAATGATCCCGGCCCAGCGACCACACCGCCACCAAAGCAAGCAGCAGAACGACTTTTTCGAGCATGGTGTCCAGAGCGCGGTAAGCCATGAGCACAGCAGTGGCCGGGTTGCCCATGCCCGTGAATGCCAGCGATTCCTTAGCAGCCGGAGCCAATGTGGGTGCCTCGTCCGGCAGCATGAGCACAACAAGCATGAGCCCAGCCGTCACGATTGCCGCCAGAACCGCCGCAATGAACCGCACCCCCCATGACGGCAGCACCTCCATTTTAGCCCTCATCTGCACACTGGCACTAAGCAGCAGCACCCCGGTCACACCCCCTCCCACCGCTGCCTCCGTCAGGGCGACATCCGGTGCGGCAAGAGCCACCCATGCCAACGAAAGCAACAACCCAAAAGCCGTGAACCCCACCACCGCCGCAAAATGCCGACGCGTCACCACAGCAAACCCGGCCACCACCAACAATAACGCCGACAACCCGGCAAACAAACCATAGACCGCATTCATGACCGGTCTTTTCCTCCCCGAACCTTCCGCGCGACCAATTGGGATGAGGCCGCACTCGCCGCCAATACCAACACCCACACAAGCACAAGCTTGAGTGCGCCAAACGGCCAGGCCACCTGCGGGAGCAAACCCAGGACGATCAGCCCCAAGCCGAGGTTGTCCGCCTTGGTCAACGCGTGCAGCCGGGACAACGTGTCCGGAAAGCGCAGCAGACCGACGGTTCCCGCGAGAAAGAACATCGCGCCGAGCGAGACGGCGATGCGCGTAAAAACATCCAATGCCTCTGACATGGCCTAATCCTCCTCCGTGCGCGCGGCTCGTCCGCTGCTTTTGGTGAAGGCCACCGCCGCCACGGCCGCCAGCAACGCAAACGTGAGTGCCACATCGAGTGCCGCAGCCGATTCCAAGCCCGCCGCCGTCAGCAACATCGCCGCGATCCCGCCCGAACCCAACAGTTGCGCCGCCATCATTCGATCCGCTCCGCGCGGCCCAAGCAAAACACGCGTCAGCCCGACGGCCACCGTAAGCAGGATAAAAACCCCAGCCAGCAGATAAAACTCACGCATCACCCATCTCCCCCAGCACCCGGCAAAGCCTCCTCTCCAGCTCCAGCATCTGCTCGGCCGTCGGCTGGTCTGTATCCAGGCAATGCAGCACGCCCCGCCCCTCCGCCGTCTCCGCCACCGGCAGTGACCCCGGCAGCAGGCTGCCCAAAGCCAGCAGCCCATCGCGCCGCACCCCCCGGAGCAACACGCAGTCCACCTCGACAAACCCCGGACGCAATGGCAGCCGGGGATGAAACGCCCGTACCGCCACGTCCACCCCCGCCACCACGGAATTGCGGACAAAATACCACGCCAGTGGCACCAAACCACCTACCCGCAGCCGAACGACGCCCGTCGGCCATAACCGCACGCTCAACCACGCCGCCAATACCGCCGCCGGCGCTCCGACAATCCATCCCGTCACTTTGCCCCCGTCCAGCACAACCCAAAGCGCGGCAAAGAATACAGAACGCATCACCATCCGCCGATTTGCAGGCACAATCCACGCGCCGTCAATCCCAAAGCCAGCACTGAACCCACTCA
>JAJTZA010000152.1 GCA_021463905.1 Terrimicrobiaceae bacterium
ACATGCCCGAGCGCATGGGAGACCGCCAGCGCGCGCAACGAGCGGAGGGTATCCGCAAAGAGCGAGTGCGGGCCATTGAAGGAAGAGATGAATCCGCCGCCGTCCGCCGTCCTTGTCCAGCGCGCGGCTTGAACCGCTCCGGAACATTTCAATGCCAGCTCGTAAAAATCCCGCTCGCGCGCATCCCCCGGGAGGCGGCCCTCGACCATCAGTCGCAGCAAATTTCCGTAGGTGGAGACGTTGTTGAAGCCGTGATCATGGACGCCGGTGTGGGTGATATGGTGTGCCATGCGCTCGCGGATGTGCCTCCGGCCCAATTCGAGAAAGTCCGTGTCGCCGGTGGCATCAAACTGAAGAACCGCCGATCCATAGACAAACCCCTGCGTCCATTCGGTCCAGCCGCGCGCGGTGTATTTTCCGTCAATCGTAAAAACCGGCGTCGCAGCACCGGGTTCCTCGTCCGCATCAATCGCCAGGATTTTTTGTGCAGAAACCTCCCACAGCCGGGCGATTTTTTTGGCGAGGTCCCTGGGTTGGCGAATCGGGTCGGATGGAATCATGGAGATTAGAGGCGGCGGAGGTGAAAGCCACCATCAATGTTGAAGACATCGCCGGTGGTGAAAGGAAAATGCCCGCCCAGAATGGCCTCGACCGCGCGTCCCACGTCGTCAGGATTCCCCCAGCGCTTTTGCGGAACGACCCCTCCGGCCAGCAGCGCATCGTATTTCTCCTTCACGCCGACCGTCATATCCGTGGCCATAATGCCAGGCCGCAGCTCGATGACCTGGATGCCCGCCTCCGCGAGGCGCGCGGCCCAGAGCCGGGAGACCATCGAGAGACCCGCTTTCGAGATGCAGTATTCGCCACGGTTGACCGAGGCCGTGTTGGCCGAGAGCGAGGAGACAAAGATCAGCTTGTAGCCGCCCTCAAGCCGGCTCCCTCCCGGATGCCCGAGCCAGTGCCGGGCTGCAAGCTGGGAAAGGAAATGCGGGCCCTTCAAATTCACGGCAAGGACTTCGTCAAAAATCTCCTCCGTCGCCTCGGTCAGGTCGGCGCGGACGCGCGGTGCCACCCCCGCGTTGTTGATCAGCGCGTCCAAGCGTCCATTGAAAGCCTCCAGGGTGGAATCGAAAAGTTTCTGCCGCTCCCCGGCCTGGCCCAGGTCACCCTGCACGATGGGAAAGGATTGTTGGGAGGTGGGGGCTTGAGCCGCACATGTGGCGGCTGTCTCCTCCGCCGCCTTGCGGTCTCTCGCATAATGGATGGCCACGCTCAGCCCTGCCCCTGCGAGACGGAGTGCCACGCCCCTCCCAAGACCACGGCTGGATCCGGTAACCAAAACTGCGGCGGGCAAGGGTACGGGTGAGGACATGGCTGCAATCCTCGCGCGTTGCAGGGAAAGGCGTTATGACAAATCCCGCGCAAACCAGCACAAAACCGACTTTTGTTTTTGTGCGGCATGTGGCAGTGTCGCGCCATGCTCAATTACCGTCCCCTGTTCATCCAGAGATTGGATGTCCGGCTGCCCGGGCTGCGGGTGTTGCGTCTGCGATTGAACCGTCATCTTCCGGGGGTGGACACTCTGGGTGCGCATGCCCATCCGTTCAGCCAGACCCTGTGCTACCTTTCCGGGCGCGGACGGCTGGGTGTGGGTGCAAGCCATCACGACATCTTTCCAGGAGCGGTGGCTCTGTTGCCGGCAGGGGTGAAGCACGGATTCCATGAGACGACGGGGCGTCGTCCTCTCGCGCTGGCAGTGGATTTTGAGCTGCGTGGCGCGCGGCGGGCGGGGTTTCGGATGGGCCGGTTGAGTGAGGAGGATGCGGTGAGGATTCGGCGGTACGTGTCCCGGCTCTCCGGTCTGCGAAACCTGAATTCCGAGGGTTCGCGGCTGGTGGCGGCCTCCGCCGCCCTGTCCATCCTCGACATCCAACTGCGTGCGCTCAAATGGCTCCCGTCGCGCCGTCCGGCTCTGCCCGGATTCGTGAAAAAATTTCAAGAGCTTGCGTCCCGTCCTGCTCATGCCGCATCGGGGATTCGTGAGCTGGCGCACAAGACGGGCCTGCAACCCGACTACCTGAATCGGCGGTTCCGACAGGCCACCGGGCTGACCCTCAGCCAACAGCGCAATGCCATCCGGATCGAAAAAGCCCGGAAACTTCTCGCGCGGGGCGATTCCGTCGCCAATGCCGCCACCGGCACCGGCTTTGCGGACCCCAACTATTTTGCGCGCTGGTTCAAGCGGCAAACCGGGGTGCCGCCCAGCCAACTGCGGCACCACAGCGGGAACACGCTCTCCGGATGAGGCCGGGTCACTTGATGAACCAGGCGACGGTTCCTGTTCAGCCTTTTTGGGATTCGAGGACGGCGGCGAGGACGTTGGCCGGCACCTGCTCGAAGTGTGATGGCTCCATCGAGTAGGACGAACGGCCTTTGGAGAGCGAGCGGATGGCCGTGGCGTATCCGAACATCTCGGCCAGCGGCACCTCGGCGGTGATGGTGCAGAGGTTCATGCGTGTTTCCATGCCGCTGATGCGGGCGCGGCGGCGGTTCAGGTCGCCCATGATGTCGCCCTGGAACTCGTCCGGCGTGATGTTTTCGATCTTCATGATCGGCTCGAGCAGGATGGGACGCGCCTTTTTCAAGGCATCCTTCAACGAAAAAATTGCCGCCATTTTGAAGGCCAACTCGTTTGAGTCCACGTCGTGGTAGCTGCCGTCCACGATGTCAATGTGGATGTCAATGACCGGGTATCCACCGACGGTGCCATTGAGGGTGGCCTCGTTGAGGCCCTTGATGACGGCGGGGATGAAGTCCTTGGGGATGGTGCCGCCGACGACTTTGTTTTCGATGGTGACACCCTTGCCGCGTTCGTTTGGCGCGACCTTGATGATGACGTGTCCGTACTGGCCGCGACCGCCCGACTGCTTGACGAGCTTGCCCTCTCCATCCGCCGGGGAGAGGATGGTTTCCTTGTAAGCGATTTGGGGTTTTCCGGCGTTGGCTTCCACCTTGAATTCGCGCACCATGCGGTCGCGGATGATTTCGAGGTGCAGCTCGCCCATGCCGGCAATGATGGTCTGGCCGGTTTCCTCGTTGGTGGAGACCTGGAAGGTCGGATCCTCCTCGGCGAGGCGCTGGAGTGCATTGGCCATCTTTTCCTGGTCGAGTTTGGTTTTTGGCTCGACTGCCATCGAGATGACCGGATCCGGGAACGAGGGGGGTTCGAGGAGGATGGGGTGGTCCTCATCGCAGAGCGTGTCGCCGGTGGTGATGTTTTTCAGGCCGACGATGGCGGCGATGTCGCCGGAGTAGCAGGTTTCGATGTCCTCGCGTTTGTCGGCCTGGATTTGAATGATGCGGCTGATGCGCTCGCGCTTGCGGGTTCTTGGATTAAACACCGTGTCGCCCTTGCTCAGCTTCCCGGAATAGACGCGGAAGAAAACCAGCTTCCCGACAAACGGGTCGCTCCAGAGCTTGAAAGCCAGCGAGCAGAAATGCGCGTTGTCATCGGAGAGCGCTTCCATCGGCTCGGCGGTGTCCGGCTCCTGGCCGCGGGCCGGCGGGATGTCCAGCGGGCTGGGGAGGTAGTCAATGACCGCATCAATGAGGGCCTGCACGCCGCGGTGTTTGAAGGCGGAACCTCCGGCCACCGGCACAAACTTGTTGGCAATGGTCTGGCGACGGATGGCCGCCTTCAGGTGTTCCTTGGTGATGGGTTTTTCCTCAAGGAAGAACATGCCGATCTCATCATCCAAATCGCACATTTGGGTGACGAGGTCTTCGTAGGCCTGCTCCGCTTCGGCTTTCAGTTCCTGAGGAATTTCGACGACCTCATATTTCGATCCCAGATTGGCATCATCGGAATACAGCAGGGCCTTTTGGTTGAGGACGTCAATCTGTCCCTTGAGCTGGTCTTCCGCGCCCCACGGAATGAGGACCGGCCACGCATTGGCACCGAGCTTTGCCCGCATGCTGGCGATGGCGGCTTTGAAATCCGCTCCCGTCCGATCCATTTTATTGACGAAGGCGATGCGGGGCACTCCATATTTGGTGGCCTGCCGCCAGACTGTTTCCGACTGGGGCTGCACGCCGGCCACCCCGCAGAATACGGCAATCGCGCCGTCGAGAACGCGCAGCGAGCGTTCAACCTCGGCCGTGAAGTCCACGTGGCCGGGCGTGTCAATAACGTTGACCCGCATCTTCTGCCCCTCAAAAACCTTGAAAAGCTCCGCATCCTTGCGTTGTGTCCACGAGCAGGTGGTGGCGGCGGAGGTGATGGTGATTCCGCGCTCGCGCTCCTGTTCCATCCAATCGGTGACGGTGGTGCCCTCGTGCACCTCTCCGACTTTGTGGATCATCCCGGTGTAAAAAAGAATGCGTTCGGTCAGCGTCGTCTTGCCCGCATCAATGTGGGCGGCGATGCCAATGTTGCGTGTGCGCTCGAGTGGAAACGCGCGATTTGGAGAATTCGGATTTTGTGACATACAGTGATTTCTGCCGGACCGATCCGGCCATGATTGTGAGCCCCGCGAAACCGACCAAGGGCCGTGGCGCATACCTTCACGCCATTCGCAGGGGAATGGAGAAATTACTGCCTCGCGGCTTATAGACAAGAGAAAATTGCGGAAAACCCCCAAAAAATCACCGGCGGCATTCAGGGTTTCACGCGGCGGGTTGGGGTGGGGGATCGGAGCGGCGCTGGCGGATATTTACCAGGGCGAGCATGAGGTCGGCTTTTGAGATCGAGCCGAGCAACTGGTGGTGTTCGTCGTTGGAGACGACGGGCAGCCGTTCGCCGGTGTGGTGCGAGAAGGATTCGAGGGCCTGGGCGAAGGAAGCGTCGGGACGGATGGTCGGGAAGTCGTTGCGCACCAGGTCGCTGGCAATGATGGTTTCGGAGAGGTCGGGGGCATGGAGGAATTCTTTCACATCGTGCATCGAGACGGCGCCGCAGAAGCGTTTCCGGCTGTCGAGGACGTAGAGGGAATTGAAGCGTTGGGCGACGAAGATGCGGACAATTTCCGAAAAGGGCGAGACGAGGGTGACGTGGGGAGGGTTGGGTTTCATGAGCTGGGCGACGTGTCCGCTGGCGAGACCGCGTTCGTAGGAAAGGTTGGCGGTGCTCTCGGTGGCGGATGCGTAGACACCCCGTATCGAGAAGGTCTTGGCGGTGTAATAGGCCAGGACGCAGGCCGCCATCAGAGGGAGGATGATGTCGTAGTTGAGAGACAGCTCGAAGGCGAGGATGATGGCCATGAGGGGAGCCTGCGTGGTTGCGGAGAGCAGGGCACCCATGCCCACCAGGCCGTAGGCCGCCGGATACGCCGCGAATGTGGGCCAGAGTGCCTGCAGGCCCAGGGCAAAGACCGACCCGAGGCTGACGCCGACAAAGAGTGTGGGAGTGAAGACCCCGCCCACCGCGCCGGAGCCAAACGAGATGGCGGTGGCGGCCACCTTGAAGAGCAGGATGAAGAGCAGGGTTTGCACCATCCAGTTGCCGCGCAGGATCGAGACAATGACGCTGTAACCATTGCCGCCGACTTCCGGGTGCAGGATGGCCAGGGCACCGACGAGTGCTCCGCCCAGGGCGAGGCGCAGAGGAAGCGGGATGCGGGTTTTCTGGAATCCGGTGCGGGTCAGCCGCAGGATACGCAGGAACATCGGAGCCGCCACGCCTGCGATCAGGCCCAGCGCGGCATAGGCTCCCAGCTCGCTCCAGCCAATTTCGGAGAATTGTGGCAGGGCGACGCTATAGAGGGGATTGTTGCCGGTGAGGTGGCGGCTGGTGAGCGTGGCGGTCATCGAGGCCAGCACCAGCGGGCCAAAGGTTTCCATGGCGATGGATTGGAGGATGATCTCGCTGACAAAAAGTGCGCCGGCGATGGGTGCGTTATAGACCGAGGCAATACCGGCTGCCGCTCCGCAGGCCACGTAGAGCCGCAAGCGCACGGCCGGGGTGTTTTTTCCAAGGCCGAAAAGCGAGGCCAGCATGGCGGAGAGCTGCACGAGCGGGCCTTCCCGTCCAATCGAGGCACCGGAGGATATGGAAAACAACGCCGAGGCACTCTGGATGAGGCTCGAACGAAAAGAGACCCTCCCATCGCCAAGAACAATGGCCTCCATGTAATCTCCCGCCTTGGGACTCCTCCATTTGGATCGCAACGAGAGGATAACGCCGGCACAGAGGCCGCCCGCTGCCGGCACGAGAAGGCACTGCCACCACGCCAGACGCGCAAAACTTTCCACGTGGCCCGTGTGTTGACCCGTGAGCGCCCAGTGGATGAACTCGGACGCGACCCGGAAGGCATGGGCGGCCAGAGCGCCCAGCAGGCCGATCAGGGCTGCCACCACGAGGATGGTCTGCTGCTCGCCAAGGTGGAGTGCCTCGGCGATCCAGAACCGCAGGCGCAGGAGGCGACCGATCAATCCCGCGCCCGGGCCCTGCTCCTTGAAGAGACGGGTTTTCAAATGGCTTGTGAAAGTGCCGGGTGCTCCGCCCCGCGCAGCTCACTCAAGACGGTGGCCAGCTCCGGATTTTGTTCCAGTTTTTGATCGAGGGCCGGTGTGCCTGAGCGAAACCAGCGTGTCAGGTTGCTGACAAATTCCAGGTAGGGCTTCACGCGAGAGGGTGGGGTGCCGACCAGGATGATCAGTCGGGCGCGGGGAGCGGAGGGGTCAGGGTCAAAGGGAATACCTGACGGGCTGACCGCCAGCGCCCATGCCAATTGGCTGACGGCGCGGGTGCGCGCGTGGGGGAGGGCGATTCCAGGTCGCAGGACGGTCGGGCACAATTTTTCCCGCTGGGCCACATCGGCCTCCCAGTTCTCGAGGTTTTTCACATGGGGGTGCCCATGAAAATGTCCAAGGATTTCGTGGATGGCCTCCCACTTATCCGTGGCTTGCAGCGCAGGCACGAAGACATCCGGCGACAAATAGGCTGGCTCGTCCCGTGCTTCCATGAAAAACCCATACCACCTTGCAGGGTGCGGTGACAACAGCGGTTAAGCCGAAGTCTCCGGGGATTTTTCTCCGGCGGTATTTTTTTCTGCGGGCTGGGGGGACTGCGATTCGGGGGGATAAGTGATGCGCAGCCCCTCGACCCTGGCAAATGGCGTCAGCGAGTGAGGCTGTCTGTGCGTGGCTGTCTGGATGTCTTCGCTGGGAAGCCCCCGAACCCACAGCGCGTCGGCGATGAGCGAGCGATGGCACCGCCACGGCACCGCCTCGGCACACATCACCGCAATGCGATCAAGGCGCGACATCTCAATCAGCCGGTCAAGGCCCGCAGCGAATTCCGGCGTCTGCATGTAGTCGGTATACCCGCGAAAGGACGTGTTCCGCCAACCCATGTTGGGTGAGTTTTTTGCCGTGTGCCGCAAGCCACCCAGCTCCGCGAGGTGGATATAGCCGATGCCCGCCGCAGCCAGAGAAAGCGGGAGGGTGTCGCGGTTGAATTGAGGGTTGTGGCGCGAGCGGGGAATCGTGCGCACGTCCACCACCCGCGTCACCCCATGAGCCTGGAGCAGGCGTATGAATTCTTCGATCGGACGCGTCGAGTGGCCAATCGTGAGAATGTGGGGCACCTTGTCGCTGGAGGGAGGAGGGGTGACAGGATGCTTGAGCTTCATGAGGAAGGATAGTGCCGATCCCGCATTTCGCATGGAAATTTTTTGACCCAGGGGCATCGGGGGTGTGATGAAAAGTGGTTGAGAAAACATGGGAGAGTTGATGGGCGCGCGCCTGGTATCTGGGACGCCATTTGACCTCAATCCGTCATAGGCTTATATTTTTCATCTTATGAAAGAGCGTTTGGATTATTTTGCGGTGTGTCCCAAGGGTCAGGAAGCGATGCTGGGATTGGAGACTTATGTGAGGAGGAGCGGACTCGAGCACAGTCTTTTGGAATTGGTCAAGACGCGCGCGTCGCAGCTCAATGGCTGCGCATTTTGCCTCGACATGCACACCAAGGACGCGCGGGCGGCGGGCGAGACCGAGCAGCGGTTGTTCGGGCTGAGCGCGTGGCGCGAGGCACCCTATTACACCGACCGCGAGCGCGCGGCACTGGCATGGACCGAGGCGGTCACCCTGGTGAGCGATTCCCATGTGCCGGATGAGGTCTATGAGGAGGCGCGAGCGCAGTTCAGCGAGGCGGACCTCGTGAACCTCACGCTGGCCATCGTGGCCATCAATGGCTGGAACCGTCTGGCGGTCGCCTTTCGGCGAACGGCGGGGACGTATCAGCCGTCCAAGCCGTAGCATTGAATTGATTTGTGCCGGACATTCCGGCAGTCTCCCGCCATGAAGCCGATGAATTTCGCGGTGATAGGATGCGGGATGTTGGCGCGTCAGGCCCATATTCCCAACCTGGCCACACTCGGGGAGGCGCGTTTCCATACCGCTTGCGACATCAACGAAGACAACCTGCGCGCAGCGGAGGCCTTTCACCCTCAAAAGTCCACCCGGGACTTTCGGGAGGCGGTTTCCGACGCGGAGGTGGACGCGGTGATTGTGGCCACGACGGAGACGTTTCGGATTCCCATTATTGAGGCGGCGGCTGCGGCGGGGAAACCCGTGTACACCGAGAAGCCGCTGGCGGATACCTTTGCCAATGCGCTGGCCATCCAGACAATCGTTGAAGAGTCCGGGATTCCATTTTGCGTCGGCCACAACCGCCGCGCCGCGCCGGCCATGCGGGACGCGCAGGCTGTTTTTTCCCGGCACAGGAAAGCTCCGCAGCCGGTTCCCTGGCGATTTGAGCGGCCCGGCTGGGAGACGATGGATGTGGGGAGCGATCCGGGTGTCCCCGTCATTGCCATCCGGATCAACGACGACTGGAAGAGCTGGAAGGCGGTGCATTTGCAGAACGATCTGAACCGCAGGGTCGGCCTCCTCCTCTCCGAGGGCACCCACTTTGTGGACCTGGCCAACTGGTTCCTGGAATCTGAGCCGCTTCGCGTGCTTTGCTCGGGCAGCGGGGTTTTGAACCATGCCATCATCATCCACTACGCCAATGGCGGCATGGCCGTCATCACCATGGCCAGCACGGGAACGTTTGCCTACCCCAAGGAATTGCTCGAAGCCATCGGAGAGGGCGCAATTGTCGTTTGCAACCACATGCTCGAAGTACGCACCGCCGGAATCCCCGGAGCAGAGCCACTGACCCGCTACCCCATGCTCAACGACCGCCACCCGGAAATCGGTCCCGAAGGAGGACTCTCCGGCTGGCTCGCAAAAAAACGCGCCGCCTGCGAAGAGGCCGCACAAACCGGAGACCCCCTGCGACAATTCGCCGCCGAACCAGACAAGGGCCACCGCCGAATGCTCGAAGAGTTTATCCGCGAAATCCGCGGACAACGCGGCCCGGTCTGCCCGGTGAGTGCCGCCGTTCTTGCAACCAAGGTCTGTCTCGCCGCCGCAAAATCCTACCTCGAAGGTCGCACAGTGGACGTTGCCGAGATTGTCCCGAATACAAAACTCTGACGCGCCGTGGACGCCTCTTATCCTCATTCGGATGTTACCTCCCGACTCAATGAGGCGGAATTGCATCTCTCATAACCAACATGTCCACATTGCATCACACGGAAGTCCTCGGCGCGCGCGTTGAGTTTTTTGAGCAGAAGTTTCGCGTTCCGCTGCGATTGAGTACGGGGCTGATTGAGACGATTACCGAGGCGCGGGCGACCGTGCGGGTTCGGGTGGGGCGCGAAGAAGCGGAAGGGAGCGGCTCGATCTACCTGAGCGACCTCTGGGCCTGGCCGACCCAGGCACTCTCACACGCGGAGCGCGATGCCATCCTGCGTAAAGAGTGTGAGGGGATCGCCACCGCACTACCCGCACTCACCGGCACCGCCGCTCATCCTCTCGAGCTGGGCCTCCGCCTCCACGATGCGGCCTGCGAAAAAGCGGGAACCGCGCCGCCGGCCCTGGCCCTGGCACTCTGCATGGCCCCCTTTGATGCAGCCATCCACGATGCAGCCGGTCGGGCGCTTCAGGAATCCGCTTTTGCTTTTTACCGGGATGCGGTGGCGATCCCGAGTGCTGACGCGTATTTTCCCGGGGGCGCGTGCGCGGCAATTTCGCGGTTGCTGCGCCCGCCCGTGGATGCGCTGGAAGGCTGGTGGCTCGTCAACGCCCATGATGACCTGGAGGATCCGCAGGGCGATTTCCTGCGCGCGATTCGGATTCACGGGATGCGAAACTTCAAAATTAAAATCCTGGCCCAGGAGCTTTCCGGGGATGCGGAGCGGACAGTGGCTGTCTATCGGGCGGCCCGGCGTCATGGGGTCGTGGCACCGCGTTTGAGTCTGGACAGCAACGAGGCTCACGCCGACGCACAGGCCGTCCGCGATTTTTTGCGAATCCTGCATCAGGCGGACGCGGAAGCTTTTGGTGCGGTCATGTACCTTGAGCAGCCGACGAGCCGCGACATCCACAGACGCGCATTTGACTGGCATGAAGCCGCCGCTCTGAAGCCGATCCTCCTGGATGAAGGCTTGAGCGGGCTTGATCTCCTGCCGCTGATGGTTGAGCAGGGGTGGAGCGGGCTGGCTCTCAAAACCTGCAAGGGCCACAGCTTCACGCTCGTGGCGGCCGCATGGGCGCACGAGCGTGGGATGCTCCTGGCCATGCAGGATCTCACCAATCCTGGAATCTCCGCCATCCATTCGTGGCTGGTGGCCGCCCATTTGCCGGTCATTAATGGCATCGAGCTGAACTCTCCCCAGTTCACGCCGCAGGCCAACGTGGCGGCACTTCCGGCACTGGCGGGACTCTTCGACATCCGCGATGGCTCCCATCGCATGAATCCCCAAACGGCGGGGCTGGGGTCGGATTTGCTCGCTTCCCATTTGGGCTGAGAACTGTAGTTTTACGGAGTGTCAAAAATTGTCCGGTTCAGTTTGGTAGTGGTCGGGTTGATCCTCGGCGGACTGCTGCTTGCCCTGCTGGGAGCCAATCTTTACCTTCAATCCGAAGGCGTGCAGAGCCGGATTCGGCAGGCGGCCTCCGATTCACTCGGAGCCGAGGTCAAAACCGGCGGCGGCTCCTTCAGCCCCTGGGGAGGCTTGGTCATTCGGACTCTTTCCGTCTCCAACCCGGATCGCCCGGAGCAAAACCTTCTTTCCGCCGACTTCCTCCGCCTGCGCTTCGCGGTTTTTCCGCTGCTGCGCGGGAGGCTGGTCATCCGCAAGGTTGTCCTCGGAAGCCCGGTTTTTACGGTGCAGCAAAATCAGCGTGGCGATTTGATGGCCGTGGTGCCACCCGCACCGCGTCAGGAAATTCCGGTGACGGTTCCCGGACGCACCCCTGATGCGCAGGAAAAAACTTTCAAGGTTACGATTGAGAGGGTTCAGATTGAGAAGGGGAGCATCGTGTTTGTGGATGCAGGTGGCCGCAAAATCCTGCGTTCCGAAAACGTGAGTGTTGAGGCCGTCGTCCACGATGACAGGACGTCGGAGGGCGCGTTTTCGATCAGGGAAATGGAGATTTTTGGTGCGCTCAAGCCGCGGCGGATGAAGGGGGTTTTCACATGGGATGGGCGAGTGTTGAAGGCTTCGTTGAGAAGCGGGGTGCTGGCGGAGGGCGCGATGGAGGGATTATTTCAACTGACGACCGGTGATCCGGCCTCGTTCATCCTCAGCCTGAGCCTCCAACAGGCCCGGCTCCAGAAACTGGCGGAAGATGCCGGAGTCCGCTCCGAGGGGATGTCGGGAACCCTCGAGGGACACATCGGTCTGGCGGGCGATCCCTTGCATGGAAACAAGCTGACCGGCAACGCAACCGTGACCACGAGAAGCGCCGAATTTGTGCCGGTGGACTTTCTTGTTCAATTTGGCCAGATGTTCGGAGTGGATGAGCTGCAGCGGTTGAATCTCAGCGAGGGTCTGGCAGAGCTGCGTATTGCCGACGAGAGGGTGTTGATCGAAATCCTCCGCCTTCAGTCCGAGAATTTGATTCTGACGGGAACAGGGCGGGTTGGCTTCGATGGGCGGCTCGACGTGGATGCGGCACTCCTGGTGAACAAGAAGCTCCAGAGTCGGTTGCGCGCTCTGATGGGCAGGAATTTTCGTGCCGCCGAGGATCCCAATTACAAACAACTGGATTTTAAGGTCTTTGGAGCGGTTTCGCGTCCAAAAACCGATCTACTCGAGAAGCTGACAGGCATTAAGATTGATGGAAATCTCGGCGGGTTGTTGCAGCAGTTTTTCCGGAAGCCGACGCGGCGTACCGGGGATGATGCGGAGCCATGATGGGGGAGGGTGGCTCATGCGGGTGATTACCGGGACGGCGCGGGGGATGCGGATCGAGACGCCGAAGAGTGGCCTTCGGCCCACCATGGATCGTGTGCGCGAGGCGGTATTTTCAAGTCTTGGAGACAGGGTGCCCGGATCCCGTGTCCTCGATCTCTTCTGCGGAAGCGGTTCTTATGGGTTGGAAGCGCTGAGCCGGGGCGCCAAAAACGCGGTTTTTGTGGATTCCGATACCGATGCGGTTTCGATCACACGGCGAAACCTCGAGCGCGCGGGATTGGAGGGGATTGTGTTTGCGAGAGACGCCTTCCAGTATCTCGGGATGCGGGCGGAGGAGGACAGTTTCGACCTGATTTTTGCGGATCCCCCTTATACGCAGGCCCGCTCCGACACGAAGCGCGATTTTGCGGCTGAGCTTTTGGCATGCCCACGCCTGGCGGCTGCGCTTGAGGACTCGGGAACGCTCGTTCTCGAATGTGCGACCGTGCCGACCACAACGGGAGGGTTCGAGGTGTTGCGGGAGCGGCGCTATGGGAAAAGCCGGATCCTGTATCTGAGGAAAGCGCTGCCATGACGTTCCTGCGGCTTTTCTACAATCTCTGTTTTCCGGTGGTTCTGGTGATGATGCTTCCTTCCATCCTGCTGCGCATGGTGCGGCGGGGAAATTACCGTCACAAATTTGGTCAGAGGTTTGGCATGTACTCGCGGCGCGTTCTCGACAAGCTCTCCGGACATCGCTGGACGTGGGTTCATGCCGTGAGCGTTGGTGAGGTCATGATTGCCCTCAAGCTCATTGAAGCCGTGCGGGAGAGGCAACCGGATTTGCGTGTCGTACTTTCCACGACCACCTCGACCGGCTACCGGCTGGCCCACCGTCGCAAGTCTCCCTTCCTGGAACCCATCTACACCCCGCTGGATATCCCAGGAGTGGTCGCCCGCGCCCTGAACGCCGCACAACCAGACCGCCTGATCCTCGTCGAAGCAGAGGTCTGGCCCAATATGATGGCGGCGGCAAAAAAGCGCGGTCTCCCCGTGATCCTGATCAATGCCCGCCTCTCGCCGCGCTCCGAGCGCCGCTACCGCATCATTCGTCCCTGGGCGGCCGCGCTGTTTAATCAGCTGGACGCGCTCTGCGCGCAGGAGCCCGCCGACGCGCGCCGCTGGGAAAGGCTGGGAGTACGAAAGGAAAAAATCCGCATGACCGGAAGCGTGAAATTTGATCCGGCGCGTGAGGGTCTTGGTCCTCCTCCGCGCGATTTGCGGCCCATTCTCGAGAACCTGGGAGTGTCGGTCTCCGCTCCGGTGCTATTGGGTGGCAGCACATTTGAGGGAGAGGAAGTCATCCTGGCGGAATGCCTCCGCGATCTGCGGGCGCACATCCCCGGCTTGTTCCTCATCCTTGTGCCAAGACATGCGGAGCGCGCGGCCAGCCTGCACGCGCGTCTCTCAGACATGGGCTTCCAAGTGGCCCTGCGTCAGGGAGGGGAGCCGGTGAACGCGCCGGAGATCCTTCTGGTGAATACCACCGGGGAGCTGAAGGATTGGTATGCCCAGGCCACAGTCGTTTTTATGGGGAAGAGCCTCACGGCCCGTGGCGGACAGAATCCGGCCGAGGCGATTGCTGCCGGTCGTCCGGTTCTCTTCGGCCCCAACATGCGCAACTTCGCATCCCTGGCGCGTCAAATGACCGAATCGGGCGGTGCCATTGTGGTGCCCGACGCACAGGCTCTTCGCTCTGCCGTCGAGGAGCTGCTCGGCGATCCGGTGCGTCGCGAGACGATGGCCGCCGCTGCTGCGACCTGCCTGAATGTCCACCGCGGAGCCACGGCCCGCACCATCGCCGTGCTGGAGGAATTTCCATGACCCGCTCCGAACGCGCCCAAACCCTCCTTGAGCGCTTTCCGAAAATGTATCCGGAGGCGCACTGCGAACTACTCCATGCAAACCCCCTCGAACTTCTCGTCGCCACCATGCTCTCGGCTCAATGCACCGACCAGCGCGTCAATATTGTCACGCGAAGTCTTTTTCAGCGGTGTCGCAGCATCCGGGATTTTGCCGAAATCCCTCAGGAGGAGCTGGAGGGACTGATCCACAGCACCGGATTTTTTCGGATGAAATCCCGCAATATCCGTGCGATGGCTGCGGCGCTTCTGGCCCGCCATCAGGGAAAGGTGCCTGCCACCCTCGAGGAGCTTGCCGCACTCCCGGGTGTCGGTCGAAAGACGGCCAACGTCGTGCTCGGCAATGCTTTTGGCATCAACGCGGGGGTGGTCGTGGATACCCATGTGGGACGAGTTTCCCGGCGCCTCGGTCTGACCCGCCATGCCTCCCCGGAAAAAGTCGAGAACGACCTTGCGCGGCTCTTCCCGCAGAAACTCTGGACCAACCTCAGCCACTGGCTCATCTGGCATGGACGCCGCCGCTGCATGGCCAGAAACCCGGACTGTGCCCACTGCGAATTCAACGACTTCTGCCCGCGCATCGGCGTGGCCCGCAAGGAACCAGCAAGATTCGCCCCGCCGCGACAAATTCCCGTCTGAAGCTTATCCGAAGTCGTCCCTTGGGTTAACGCCTGACCTCTCCCAGCAGGGAACAACATTTTTGTGCGGGATTTTATCTTTACATTTTATACATACAGATTATCTTTACAAAGATGACAAGCACCATCAGTTCCAAAGGTCAGGTAACCCTGCCGGCTGTATTGCGGCGGCATTTGGGATGGAAGGTCGGCACCAAATTGACATTCGAGGAACAGGGGGATTGTCTGGTCGCGCGTCCTGCATTTGATGCTGAAGCCATGAGGTCGGTTTTGGGATGTTCAGCGGACTTTGAGCCAAAAAAAACGAGTCAGGACGTTCTGGCCAGGAGCCGTGGGTACCGACGGGAAGACCTATGAGGACGGCTCTGGACAGCTCGGTCATTCTCTCGATCTACAAGTCCGAACCCCGCGGAAGGCTTTGGATGGAGAAACTCATCGCGCTCCGTCAGCGCTCCCGCCTGGTCGTTTGTGAAATCGTGGTTGCGGAAACCCGCCCTGCGCTGTCTTCGGATGATCTTCACCGACAACAGATGGAAGCCCTTGGGGTGGAGTTTCTTCCGCTCTCGTTCGAGGCAGCATGCCGGGCCGGAGAAATCCACAAGTTCTATCGCGAAAGCGGAGGCTCTCGCAGCCGCCTCTTAGCTGATTTTCTCATCGGGGCGCACGCGGAGAAGCAGGCGGATCAGTTGGCCACTGACGACCAGGGCTTTATGCGCAAATATTTTTCCACGCTCTCCCTGGTGGATTTCCGCTAATCGCACCGTCCAAAACGGACGGCTCCTGGTGGGTTGACAACAGGGAGATTCCATTTCCCTGCCGCGTCCTTTCGTGCGAATGAAAATGAAGTTGCTTCAGCGCGGGCGCGGGGTTGGGGCGGGGACGATAATGACGGAGGAGCTTGAGCGGGATCCGCCGCTGTCGTGGGTGATGAATCCATTTCCGAAGCGGGAGGTGGTGCTGGAGGCACCGCTGGGCCCCCGGGTGATTGAGCCGCTGCCAAATGGGGAGGTGGTGTAGCTGCGGCCATCCTGGGTTCGGGTGATGTGCCCGTCGCCAAACCGCGAGGTGGTGATGGTCTGACCGTTGCCGCGGGTGATGGAACCGTCACCAAAGGACGAGGTCGTCCACGTCTGGCCGTTGGGTCCCCGGGTGATCCATCCGTCTCCGAAGCGCGAAGTTGTGTAAGAATTGCCCGAACCGTCGCGGGTGATGAAGCCGTCGCCAAACCTCGAGGTGGTGATCGCCGAGCCCCCGCCGCTGCGTGTGTGGGGGATGACAACAGGTGGTGGATCGCCGGCTACGAGCACCGCAGCCGGGAAGGTCAGTGCCATCAGAAACAGCACCATCAGAAAAAATGTGCCTACTGTTTTCATGCAGGTACTCTCGTGCAATAGCCGCTTCAGCGCAAGCTCCAGGAAATTGCATCCAGCATTTTCTCCAAGACAGAAGAAGTTCGAGGCGCTCCATGCCATCATCCTCGATCAAAGGAACGGAAAGTGGCTCGTCGCCGGATGCGCTGCCACATCTTCCTGTGCATGCTGAAGTTCATCGGGATTCCATAGCATCAGTTTGTCGGGATTGCGGCACTCTATTTTTCCATGAGGAACACGGAGATTCATCAGGAAATTAAAGGTTCCTTGGGTTTCATGGAGCTGCCTGGTGGTACATAACCACGGATGCCCCCGAGCCGTTTCCATTCCTTGAAGACGAGCCAGAGGGCGAAGGCTGCGAAGGCTAGAAACAGAAAGCTCCACACGGGGACAAAACGGTAATAGTAGTCGCCCCGGCTGGAGAACACCTTTTTGAGAACATCAAGGAAGAGGCCACCAAGAGCTCCCGCGACAACGAGACCGATGGAACCACACATGGCATTGGCAGCACAGAATTGCCCAAAGCGCTCACGGGGGAAAATGTGCATGTACATCGGAAGCAGAGCCGCCGTGTTGGCGGCGAGTACCACCGCAGTAGTGGCCGACAGCAAGGCAACAATCCAAAAAGCGCCTTCCCGAGAAAAATTCACAAAAAGAAAAATACAGGAGACGGCGGTAACCAGAGCGAATGCGGTTTGCGCAGGCAGCACGATCCGAAGCGGGTGGAAGCGATCTGCCAGCGTCCCCATCGGATACAAAAGCACCATCCCCACCACGCCCGAAAGTGCCGCCACCTTGCCAATATCCGCCAAGGTCAAACCGAGAGACATCATCATGAAA
This sequence comes from Terrimicrobiaceae bacterium, assembly GCA_021463905.1. Taxonomy (GTDB): domain Bacteria; phylum Verrucomicrobiota; class Verrucomicrobiia; order Chthoniobacterales; family Terrimicrobiaceae; genus JAJTZA01. The sequence goes on from JAJTZA010000152.1 coordinate 17,001, forward strand.
AGAGAAAACCCGGAGATGGCACCCGCCATGCCATTGGTCAGAGAATTTAAAAAGACCAGCCGGTAGATGCGGTGGCTGAAACATTCCCGAAAAAAGGTGGCGACCACCTCCAGGGAAAACCCTTTTTTTTGAGACATTTTTTCCGGAGGGGGGTAGGATCCCTCCTTCACATTCAAGCTCAACAAGAGGAAGCCCAATCCATACAGTATGCCGGCTCCCAAAAAAATCTCCCGGGTGTGCGACTCGGCATATTGCAAAATAAAGTAGTTGAAGAGGACTCCGGCCAGCGCGCTGATCACACGGAACATTCCGAGGAAGCGGCCCATAAAAGCTTCGGGAACGACATCATTAAAAAGATACCAGAAGACGGTGGCTACAAAGAGTTCAAAGAACCGGAAGCTCACGATGAGCACACAAATCAGACCTATGGTGACGCCCGCCTTGGTGATAACGGGAGATAATCCACCAATCCACGGATAGAGCAGTGCCCCCAGTTCGTTTGAAAATCCCATGAGGATCAGGAAGAACGAAATGAAGGGGGCTGAGAAGAGCAGGAAAGGAATCCGTCGTCCGCGTTTGCTGCGGTAGCGGTCGCTGGCGGTGCTAATGATCGGATTCAAAATGGCATTCATCACGTAGGGGATGATGGTCAACACCACGGAGATCACCGTGTTGGAAGCTCCATGCGACTTCAGAACCAACAGCAACACGCTGCCCCAAACCACTTCCATGAAGCTGAAGCAAAAATCACCCCAGAGCAAAAACCCGAAGAGCCGGAACAGACCGGGCTTGGTGTAGGTGAGTGTCCCGCAGCAATAGCGTGGATCCGCAGGGCCCGGAGCGAAGGCTGACGGACGGCTGGATTGAGAAGGTTCCATCGGATCAGATTCTGAACGCCGACCCTACCGGTTACTCCGACGCCAGGAAGAAAACGTTTTTTTCACAATCCGGTAATCCTCCGCTGTGAGCTTGGTAAGCTGAGGCGGCTGGAAGAAGTGCGAGCGATAAACCCACTCGGCGTTGTAGAGGCAGGGAACCCCCACTTCGGATTGAAGAGGGAATTCCGCCGCATAGGTGTCGAGCGCGTTGAAATGCAGCAATCCGTCGGTATCCACCACCGCCTGTGGCTGGCAAATCCGGAAAAGCTCCGCGCGCCGCCGCATGGAACTCACCGGGCTGGGTTGGTGGGTGTACATATCCGCAAGGCGAACCATGTCGGTAAATTCGGCAAGATAGGGATTGAGCGAAAACACGCTAATGCAGGCGTCGCGTTTGTGGGACTTCGCTTCTCCATAAAGTGTTTTCAAATAGAGGTGCTGCAATTCCAGCCCCCACACGCCGCTGTAGTTTTCGAGGTCAGCCCCGGTCGGCAGGGAGAGCTGACCATCCAGCTTGACTCCGTCCATGTTCAGACAATCCGGTGCATCGGAAAACCAGCGCCGGATCATTTCTTTGAATCGCCGGACGTAGTCGGGATGGGTGATATCGGCGGCAACCGGCTGCCCCTTGCGCGTCATACATTCCTCTGCGGGCACCCCATCCGTGGACCACGCGGCGGCCCATGCAAAGACGCGGATGCCCCGCGCATGACAGCTCTCGACCCACGCACGCATGTCGTGCCATTTCGCCGGATCCGGCTCGCCGCTGTTCAGGTTTTTGGCCCAGGTGGCATCGAGGATGATGATGCCGGGGCGGCAGCCTTTGCGGATGAGCATATCGAGCCAGTGCTCGCAGCGCTCCTCGGTGCAGTGTTTGAAGGCCTCGTTACCGATAGCCACGAGGTCATGGCCGACACGGCTCGCGGCCAGACCGATCTGATCGTGCCATGTGCAATAAATCGGTTCCCGCCACCATGCGGGCACACGTCGCCGCGCCGGTGGCTTCGGCAGGTAGCCGTGTTGTCGACAATGACGCAAATACTTTGGCAAAACCTGCTCGCGGGTTGCGACAAGGGTCATGACGAGCCGCGGACTCTCCCAACAACCATCCACCTGCTGCTTGCCCGCATAGACGGCAGCCCAGCCTCCGGCCATCATGTTGTCGCAGAGGGCCGGGGTCACCTTCCGCGAAACCGGCGGATTCCACTCGAAGGCGTCCCATGTCCAGGAACCGGGCGCGGCGGCCAGACCCACCGAAACGTGGAAGGCTTCGCTCCGCTCACGCAGACCGGCACAATAACACGGCGAAGCCAGCGCTTGATTCTCCCCGCCTGCCGCAGGCAGCGCATCGTTGCCCGCCGAAATCGCGAAATTCTCGCACGGATGAAAAAACGACTTGTCCAAAAAATTCATGGATGTCGAATAAATTTCATCCACTTCCCCGGAGAATCCGCGCTCGTTACCCTCGAGGAATCCGCGTTGGTACATGACGCGGTCGAGCAGCCCGCTCCCCTCGATGCGATGAAAAATTTCCATCGAATCTGCGCGCAGCACGTAATGGGTTTCGCGTTTCTTCCACAGCGACGAACGCTGCGAAACCGTCACCAGAACCCCCTCGGATTTTTGACGCACGGTGACCCTCGGAATGGCCGTTGTGTCGTCACGCTGTCCCACCGTGTGGCAGGCTCCCCCGAGGAAAAAAACATGCCGTTGGCATGATCCCGCAAAATCCAGTCGGGCTAGTCCGAGCCTCCGATCAATGCTGAGTGTGTAGCGCCCGGCCGCAATCCGCCAGCGGCCGGAGCCTTGTTGCTGTATCTTCATTGGTTGAGTCCTTAAATCCATGCGGTGCCACCCTACGACCCGGCCACCGACAACCCCGCCTGCCGCGCTGTCGCACGCACAAAGGCCAGTCCCTCCGTCGCGAGCTGCTCCGGAGAGTCGGCCAACTGACGCCAGATGCAGCAGAGCTTGGCAATGTTTTTCATGTTGGGATCGAACGACTCGACCGTCACGCAACCGTCATAATGGATTTCCGCAAGCGCTGCAAAAAATTCCTTCCACGGGAAGAGTCCGCTGCCGGGGATGCCGCGTTGATTTTCGCAGGCATGCACATAGCCCAAATCCACTCCGGCGGTGAGCACTGCCTGACGAATGTTATCCTCCTCACGAATCATGTGAAAGGTATCGAGATGGATTTTCACATTGGGCATATCCACGGCACGCAGATAGCGCACGGCATCGGCGGCCGTATTGAGGAAATGCGTTTCAAATCGGTTGACCACCTCCACGGCGAGAATCAGACCGGGCGCGTTTTTTGAGGCATGAGCGGCAATCTCGCGAAAGGCCTCCACGCTCCATTGCCACTCGTCCTCCGTACGCATTTTTCCCGAAAGATACCCCCACCCGCAGTGAATGAGCCCTGCATAAACCTTCGCTCCGGCCTCCGCGCTCAGATCAATCAGATATTTGGAGAGGTCCACCCCCGCACGCCGAATCGCCGGATCGGGGGAAATGATGTTTTTGTCCGCAGGAAGTCCATAGCCGGTATTGATGTCGAGGCCGAGGTCGGCGGCGGTCTGACGCACCTTTGCCGCAGGAAATCCTTGTGGATCGAAGGGAATGATTTCCACCGTGTCGAAGCCCATCGCACGAAGTTTTTCGAGGCGAAACAGGTCTTTCTCAAGAAATGTCTCGCTGAAGAGAAGAGAGTGAATTCCGATTTTCATGGTTTTTATGTGGTTGTGTGGTGTGTGTGAAATGAAGTGTTGCCGGTCATCCTTCGTGACGGTGGATCGTCATTCCGAAATAATTTCCCAAAGCCTCGGTGAGGACATCCGCTGCCGGAGCGAGTGTGAAGGCGACATGGTGCGGGAAATGACGCAGCAAGGTGTCGCGATAAAGTCGCCGTAAATGGGGGATGCGGAACCAGCCAAATCCGCCCTCGGTTTCCGCAGGGTCTTCCTCAAAATGGCCCTCCACAAGCAGGGCCCGCCAAGTGCCATTTTCATCCTGCGCAATCCGGCACAGGGTGGCTTCGGAGGGCCGCACCTTGAGGTTCAGGACGCCGTAAGCCTGATCTTCGGTGCAGGCACCCGCCGGGGGCAGGATGCTGTGCACGCCCGCGACAGGCGTGTTCGATGCCATGCTGGCCGGATAGACCCCACAATGCCAGAGGTTGACCAAGTCCGGGTCTTGATGGTGGAGATTATTCCAGTCCGCCAGCGCCGTGGGTTGTTGGGTGGCCATGGCAAGCGCGTGCATGGACATGGCGCCCAGCACATCGGCTTCGCAGGCGGCGGGAAGGCCCAGATCGGAAAGCCGACTCATGGGCAGGCAGGGACAAATCCCGAAATTGCACTCCATCGAAGTCCAGCACTGGATGGCCAAAGCATCCAATCGCGCCTCCGCAATCCACTCCTTGAGCGTAACCTCCAAGCGCGCGAGCTTCTGCTTCGCCTCCTCGGGAATCCCCGCCACCGCAGCCCCAAATTCCACGGCGGATACTGCGTCCGCAGAAACCGTCGCGCAACGCGCAAGGATGTCCGAAAGATCCCGTGTCACGGTTGTCGGCCCCAGACGCTGCAAGGCCCGCTCGTCAAACCGGCACGTCCAAAAACCGTCCGGACGCACTCCGGCCTGACCATACCGGGCGCGGCGCATGTTGGCCACCACGCGGCAGACATTTGCAAAAGTTTGCAGGTCGCGGGAAAACTCCGCCGACTGGGGATGACTCACCGGCACGGACGGAACCGAATAGCGAATGCCGCATTGACGCAGGGCATCGGCAATCGAGAGCAGTCCGCAAAAGGAATCCCGTCGCTTGGAGCCTTTGGTCAGAGCGCCTTCTTCCTGACATCCATGCAGCAGAACCGGCATATTCAATCCACGCAGTGCATGGGCGACGGACTGCTCGTCCCCGAAGTTCACCGCCGAAACCAACACGCCCTCGACGCGGGCTTGCGCAAACAATTCCGCGCAGGCCGCCGCCTCTTCCAGCGTGCCCACGCAGCCGTGCGCAAAGCGGTCTCCCTCGGGCACGAGGAGATCAATGTTCAGCCCCTGCGCCACGCGAATAATTTCATTCCGTGCAGCGCGTGCCAACCCCGCATCAAAAAATCCACGGTGCGCAGGCAGAAATCCAAGAGTGAGTTTTTTATTCATTTTTTTATTACGAAGGTTTTCCAAAGGACAGGGGAGAGGCCTTCATTGCCGGCGATGCCGGGGGCGAGTTTCAGCCAGACCAATTCGGGCTTGCCGTCAGCTCCCTTGAAGGAATCGAAGACCACGAGGTTAAATCCAAACCGCCGTCCATCCCGAGGGCTCATCCCGAGGTGGTCCCAGGAAATCAGCACATCGTAGAGGGTGGTCGTGCCGTTGCGTTTGACGCTGAAAGTGTGCGTGCCTCCGTCCTCGGGGATGGTTCCGACCGGCTTTCCCTTCGGGGCGTTCCATGCGAACAACTCGGGCTTCCCCTTCCCGGTCTGCGACAGGGCGAGGCCGTAGAGGAAGTCCTTCTCCGGATCGAGGCCTTTGGCAAATGACCTTCCGGCCTTCGTGCCGGCGGTGGTGATGCCAAATTGGATGGAGTCGCCGCGCCACAGGTTGGAGTCGGAAAACTGCTGGATGTGCTCGGGGTCGGTGACCCTGACCACCAGACGCAGTCCGTCCTTTTGCCAGCCGAGGCAGGCCAACGCGTTGAATTTTTCCGCGCCCCGCCATTTATCCGCAGGATTGCCGGTGATCGCGCCGACCTGATCGAGTGTGTTGAGCGTGATGGTCGGCTTTTTCCAATCCGGGAAACCCTCCCCCACTTCCGCGCAGACCATCAGATCTTTTTCAATGACCTCGCGCACCGAGATGTCATCCATAAGAAATGGCTTCCCCTCTTCCCCACGGAAACTCAAGGCGACCTTCCGGCACCCATCGGGCACGGTGAAGGAACCGGTCACCCGGGTCCATTCCTCCATGCGATCCACATTGCCCATGAGATTGGGCTCTCCGGTTTCCGGCGTGACGGACACATAGACGAAACCGCGCTGAAGGGTCTGGGCTTGGGCCCGCGCCTTATACCAATAGCTGTAATTGTATTTTGTTGACGGCTTGACGGAAATCCACTGGAGCACGCCGCCGTAGGCCCGTGTGGGATCCACCCGCAGGCTCTGCCTGCCCTCACGCGCATCCTCATCCGCCCGCACCAGCCGGGACTCCGCCCCGTCGCGCTCCCACGCTTCGAGAGCCTCCGGTGCCTCCATGTCACCCTGAACGATCAATTCCGGGCCAAGGGTTTCATTGGCGGCTTCCTGCGCCGCCTTGAATACCGCCTCCGGAATTTCTTTTTTCAGGGAGGCAATCTGTTCTTTCTTTCCATATTCGTTGTAGAACTTGAGGAGCGCGGTCGCACCATGTTGCAGCGAGTATTCGCTGCGGACCTTGCACTGACTTCTCAGGATGCCAAAGTGATCATCCCAATTGTGCTTGTAGATTCCTCCCGAGGAAATCGGGTCCACGAGGAGCGTCGTGTCATAGACATGTGCCTCGTTGGCCAGTTGCTCGGCCACCGTCCGCACCATGTCACGCAGCCGCGCCGCATCCTCGGCTGAGGAAATCCCTCCGCCCCGATTCACCAGAGCGTCAATCTGATCGCTCGTCAGCCAGCTCCGCATGAGCAGTGCCGGATACGAAAAATTATGGGCGATGTATTCGACGCGCTTTTTGATCAACGGATCTTTGGCCAGCTTGAGTGCTTTGTCCAGATGCCCGAGGGCGCGATCCAGATCGTCGAGGGTGTACACCGCCATCTGCTCGTGCATGTAGGACCATCCCTCGAACCACTTGCCCTTACGGTTGGGATTGGGCCGCATCCAGGCGTTTTCAAAAGTCTCGTAATACGCCTTGATCTCCGCGCCGGCCTCTTTGCCGAAAAGACCATAAAACAGGTCATCGAGAATGACATCCGGGTCTTTGGTGACATCCCAAAAGAGCTGCGCAATAAGGTACATCTCGGGCCCAAACATCGGCCAGTGAATGTAGGTCTCCGTATAGACACCCAGCGCGCCCTGACGGTGCAATTCGCGCAGGCGTTCGGCATATTGGTGTGGGTCGTAGCGCGGCACCAGCCAGCTCAGGCCGGTGTAGTCATGCGTCATGAAATTCGCGCCTTTTTTCTTCCACGCCTCGATAGTCGCGATGTCTTTGGCTTTGTAGGCAGGGTCGTAGTATTGCGAATGATCCTGACACAGGCCGATGACAATGTTCGGCTCGAGTTTTTCGATGTTCTTGGGTGGCGTGACCGTTCCGAGGTAGGCGAGAGC
>JAJTZA010000153.1 GCA_021463905.1 Terrimicrobiaceae bacterium
GGGAAACCGACGATTTACAAGGCCTACCTGCCGGGTGCAAATGCGGATTTTCTGAGAATTGACTCGGTCATTTCTGGAAGTGATGGTCTGAGTTTGAATTTTAATGGCGGCCGCCTCTTTCTTGCGGGAAACAATACTTTCACCGGCGGTGTGGATTTAGGCTACGGAACAACGCTTTGGATGGGGGGTGCCGCGCCGTTGAATGGCAACACCCTGACTTTTGGACAGTCTTCGATCTTTAGTCTTGGGGGAACCGATCAGAACTACACCAGCAATTTTGTTGTGACTGGTACTGACATGCGTTTTATCTTTAACACCAGTAATACGACAACCACGTTGTCTGGAGACATCAGTGAAACAGGAGGTGCTCAAATGGTGCGCTACACCACGGATGGAGCTGAGAACGTGGTGGTCAAGCCGACGGGAACGAACACCTTTACCGGGGACACGCAGATTGGCGCAGTTCACAAATGGGGTTCCATCATTCTCCGCGCCGAAACAGCAGCTGCGTTGGGAGGCAGCACCAACATTTTCTTTGGTGCGGGCACGAAGGATCATGACAACGACGCCTTGCAGTTGGCCAACGGAGTGACGTTTACCGGGAAAAAGCTCACCCTTCGCGGGCGAGGGAACAGCCAAAATGGTTCGCTCAACAGCGTGAGTGGCAACAACACCTGGGCTGGCGAAGTGGATATTGGCACATGGGGCAATGCGACCATCGGCGTGGCTGCTGACCGCCTGGTGGTGAGCGGGAAAGTCTCCGGCTCAGGGCTGAATGGCCTGTCCAAAGTTGGCGCGGGCATCCTCGAGCTGAGCGGTAACAACACCTTTGGAAATGGCACGAATATCAAAGCCGGCACCCTGCTGGTGAGCCATAATGAAGCGTTGGCGGGCGGCAATGTCACTGTGGGTGATGGGGCGGGAACCGACACCCTGCGCATCGGTGCGGACATCGCCCTGGAAGTGAACACCCTGGATTTGAGCAGCTCCGCCCACCTTGCATTCAACCTGACTTCAAACTTCACCACGACGACGATTGGCGTTACCGGGGATCAGTTAGGGACAGGCAACTACACGGTGGATATTTACGATGGGGGAGGGTTGCAGAATGGCAACTACACTCTCATGCAGGTTGCCGGAACGTCGAACGCGGCAGGCTTCACCTTGGGAACTCTGCCTGGCGGGCATTCCGGCTCCTCGCTCAACTGGGATGGAACCACGCTCCTTCTGAACGTGATCCCCGAGCCGGCGGTGGCGCTCCTGGCAGGCATGGGTGCCCTGACCCTGCTCCTCCGCCGCCGACGGGAATAGAGGCTGGAACGAAGAGTCATCATCCCTCATGGCGGGCGAGCCTCTACGCCCACCACTGCAACCATCAAAAAATTCCGCCATGCGTAGCCTCGTTTTCATTTTCTTGTATTCGTTATTTGCGGGCCAGGTGCTGCTATCGGCGGCAGACATTCAGTTTACGACAAAGCGGACGGCCTTTTACCGGGACGAGACGCCGGTGATTGGGGTGGGGGTTGTTGGGGATGTTCCTGAGAAGGGAGTTTTGGAGGTGAAGGTGGGCGACTACCGGCTGTATGAGGGGCCGGTCACTGCAGAACCGGCGGCGGTGAAGCTGCCTGCGCAGGCCTTCCGCAGTGGGAACCATACGCTGACGGCGCGGGTCTTTGACGCACAGGGCGGGGAGGTGGCCATCAAGTCCCTGCGGCTGCAACTGGGCAAGCGACCTTCGCCGGACGCGCTGCGCAATTGGCTGTGGATGAATGGCGGCCCGGTGAATGTGGAGTTTTACCAGGAACACGGCTTTGATTATGTCGGTGGCCCGATGCTCCCCCATTCATCGTCAGAGGGCATGGCGAAGGAGTTTCAGGGGCTTGGGGGGATTTTCAACGAGCACCTGGCGCAGGGCAGGCTCCTCTCCGTGGTACCCAACGGCGGGCTGTGGAAGCGCGAATTCACGCATTTTCCCGTCAAAGGGGAGGATGTGGATTATGTGAACGCCGCCCGGGAGGGGGAGAGATACTACAACCCGTTCAGCCCCCTCGTGGCGGCCAAACAGGATGAGGCCAACCGGATGTTCATGGAGGCCATCAAGGACTACCCCAACGTCACGATGGCCTGGACCGACATGGAAATCCAGGACGACCTCACCAAAGCGAATCACAACCGCGAAGGCCTCGAAAAAATGGCCAGGGAACTCGGCTTCACGGAGGAGGACGTCGGCGAACCAAGCTACGTTACCAAGAATGTGATCTCCGACAACGACCGCCGCTACCGGCTCCAAAAATACATTTTCCAGGGTGGCAATGGTGTTCATGCCGGCCTCCAGCGCATGGTGGACATGGTCAAAAAATACCGCCCCGACATGCTGACCATGACCGACCCCTATCGGCACGTCGCGCTCTTTGATGTGTACCCCTCGGTGGACATCATCCACTCATGGACGTACACCAACCCTGACCCCAAGGCCATGATTTACATCGAGCAGCTTCGCGCGGCGACGAAGCCGCGCAACCAGATTCCGCTGCAAGTTGTCACGCTCCTGAACTACCCCGGCATGCTGGATGTCCCCAGCAAGCGGCCTGATTTCAAGGGCAAGGTGACGCGCGAGGAAGAATGGATGGGCATGGGGCCGGATCGCGTGAAGGAGACCACCTGGATCAACCTCTCACGCGCCCCGAAAATTATGGGCTATTTTTACGGGAGCGAGATTGATGCGGTGAAATACAAGGATCAAACCTACCGCGTGCCACCGGGGATGTCCGACTCGATCAAGGAGATGGCCGAGAAGGTTTTCCGTCCCTACGGGAAGATGATCAAAAAACTCGATATTTCTCCGCGCAAGATGGCCGTGCTGACCTCGCAGGCGGCGGCGACGTACAGCAAGTCTCCCAATGACCAACACGGCTCTTACGCCGGCTACCGGACGCTGGCCTTTCAGGAGATTATGGAGATGGCCCACTTCAATGCGGATGTGGTTTTCGATGAGAGCGTCGAGCAGGGTGCGCTGGACAATTACGATGTCCTTTTCCTGCCCCGCGCCGATGTGCTCACCGAAACCGTCTATAACAAA
>JAJTZA010000154.1 GCA_021463905.1 Terrimicrobiaceae bacterium
CGCCCGCCGCGCGCGCGGCCGCGTCCTCGTCGCCCGGCAGATCGGCCAGCCGCGCCGCCAGCAGCGCCGACGCCAGCAGCGCCGCGATGCCCACCCACCAGGCGCCCGCCAGGCCCACGAGCTGCATCAGCCCGGCCGCCGCGAACGGCCCGATGAACAGGCCGATGCGCATCACGCCGCCGAGCGTCGACAGCGCCCGGGCGCGCAGCTCGATCGGCACCGCCTCGGTCAGGTAGCTCATGCGGGCCAGGCCGAACACCGCCGCCGACATGCCGACCATGACGATGCCGGCAGCGAAGCTCGCCACGCCCGGCGCCAGCAAGGCGAGCAGCATGCCGAGCGCGCCCCACAGCGACGCGCCGACGATGGCACGGCGCTCGCCCCAGCGCGTGGTGACGAGCGACGCCGGCAGGTTGCTCGCCAGCGCGCCGAGGCCGAGCAGGGTGACGACGAGCGCGGCCATCGAGACCGAGCCGCCGAGCGCGCGCACCGCCAGCGGCACGGCCGGCAGGATGGCGCCCTCGCCCAGGCCGAACAGCAGCGAAGGGCCGAAGGCGGCAACGGCGATCTTCCTCAGGCTGAACGGCTGCACTGCCACGCGGCGAAGATAGCACCGCGCCGGCGCGCGGCCGCGCGCATTGACCACGCCGAGCATCGGTGTCGGCCTGCGGTGCTCCAATAGCCGCGCGGCCCGCATGGCCCGCGCGACCCGGAGACCCGTCCATGTCGAACCGCCTTTCGAAGATCAGCACCCGCACCGGCGACGACGGCAGCACCGGCCTGGGCGACGGCAGCCGCGTACCCAAGAGCCATCTGCGCATCGCGGCCATCGGCGACGTCGACGAGCTCAACTCCGGGCTTGGCGTGCTGCTCGCCGAGCCGCTGCCCGAGGACCTGCGCGCGCTGCTGCTGGCGATCCAGCAGGAGCTGTTCAACCTCGGCGGCGAGCTGGCGATCCCCGGCAGCGAACTGCTGAAGGCCGACGCGGTGCAACGCCTTGACGAGGCAGTCGAGCACTACAACGCCGCGCTGCCACGGCTGGCCGAGTTCATCCTGCCCGGCGGCACGCGCAGCGCGGCCCTCGCGCACCAGAGCCGCACGGTGGCGCGGCGCGCCGAGCGTGCGCTTGTCGCGCTGGCTGCGACCGAGTCCGTGAACAAGCCGCCGCGCCAGTACCTCAACCGCCTGTCGGACCTGCTGTTCGTGCTGGCGCGCGTGCTCAACCGCGCCAATCTCGACGGCAAGGCGGGCGACGACGTGTACTGGCGCAGCGAACGGCTGGCGCGTTCGCAGAGCTGAGTGCTTGCGGCGACAGGCATCGCGCGGACGCGATGCCTGTCTTCACAAGAGCTGAGCGGCAGGCGGCCGGCGCAGCCGGCCCGGCGCGCCGGGGCCGGCTGGCGCGCGCGGCCCAGAACGTGAAGGCTGGCGCGCGCGGCCCAGAACGTGAAGGCCGGCGCATGCCGCCTAGAACGTGACGGCCGACGCCTCGACGTCCACGCGCACCATCGGCCGGCCCAGCGCCGCGGTGACGGCGCGGGCGAAGGCGGCGGCCCAGGCGGCGTCCTGCGCGAAGCGTTCGGCGCCCACGGCGGCGGCCAGCGCCAGTACCTTGTCGACGGTGAGCACCTTGCCGCTGGCGCGCAGCGGCTGGCAGTCGTTGGCCACGAACTGCTCGTCGAGCCAGTGTCGCGCCGCGTCGGGCGCGAGCAGGGCGTGGCCCGAGAGCGTCAGCTCGAATTCGCGGTCACGGGCGAACCGGACGAAGACTTCCTCGCGCATGGCGTCGACCCTCCTCGGTCGCGATGCAGTATGCCTGGGCCGGGCGCGGCAGCGGCGCCGCGGCCGCTCAGGTGCGCCGCCGCGCGCGCACCGCCGCGGCCAGCTCGCGCAGCACCTCGGCCGAATCGTCCCAGCCGATGCACGCATCGGTGATGCTCCTGCCGTATTCGAGCCGGGCCGGGTCGTCCTTGCCGGGCGTGAACTTCTGGCTGCCCGGTTGCAGGTGGCTCTCGACCATCACGCCGAAGATGCTGCGCGTGCCGGCGGCGAGCTGCGCACCCAGGTCGCGCACGACGTCGATCTGGCGCTGGTGCTGCCTGGCCGCGTTGGCGTGGCTGGCGTCGATCATCAGCCGGCATTCGAGGCGGGCCGCCTCGATCTCCTTGCAGGCGGCGGCCACGCTGGCCGCGTCGTGGTTCGGCCCCTTGTGGCCGCCGCGCAGGATGATGTGGCAGTCCTTGTTGCCCAGCGTCTGCACGATCGCGACCTGGCCGTTCTTGTGCACCGACAGGAAGTGGTGTGCGCGCGCCGCGGCCTGCAGCGCGTCGATCGCGATCTTGATGTTGCCGTCGGTGCCGTTCTTGAAGCCGATCGGCGCCGACAGGCCCGAGGCGAGTTCGCGGTGCACCTGGCTTTCCGTGGTGCGCGCGCCGATCGCGCCCCAGGCGATCAGGTCGCCGATGTACTGCGGGCTGATGACGTCGAGGAACTCGCTGCCCGCGGGCACGCCGAGGCGGTTGATGTCCAGCAGCAGCTGACGCGCGATGCGCAGGCCCTCGTCGATGCGGTAGCTCTCGTCGAGGTAGGGGTCGTTGATCAGGCCCTTCCAGCCGACCGTGGTGCGCGGCTTCTCGAAGTACACCCGCATCACCACTTCGAGGTCGGCGGCATGGCGCTCGCGTTCGGCCGCGAGGCGCCGGGCGTACTCGAGCGCCGCCTGCGGATCGTGGATCGAGCAAGGGCCGATGACGACGAGCAGCCGGTCGTCCACACGCTGCAGGATGCGGCGGATGCGCTGGCGCGTCTGGCCGACGAGCTTCTCCACCGGCGAGCCGGCGATCGGGAAGAAGCGGATCAGGTGCTCGGGCGGCGGCAGCGGCGTGATGTCGCGGATGCGCTGGTCGTCGGTCTGGCTGGTCCTCTCCTGCAGGGCCAGGCGCTCTGACAGGCGGTCGTCGGTGCTGGGTCTGGGGCTCATCGCTGGGTTCGCAAGGCTTGGGTAGGGGCAACAAAAAACCGCCGGGGCTGCCGGCGGTTCGTCTGGGGTGCTGCGCGCTCGCGTGCTCAGGGCTCTCCAGCCGCCGGGTGGGGCGAGATCCAAAAGTACGCAAAGAAGAAGTCGCGATGCACGGCGCGAATGTAGCACGGCGCGTCGGCGTCGCGCCGCAGAGACGTCGCGCTGGACGCATCGGCGGGCCGCTGCGTGGGCCCTTGCCGCAAGGCGCTGCGCCTGCCGCGCCTTGCCTCAGCCGGCAGCGGCGTCGAAGCCGGCCGCGGCCAGCCGCGCCACCACCTCGGCCACATGGGCGCGGTTGCGCGTCTGCACCACGAGCTCGACCTCGACGTTCTGCGCCGACAGTGCGCTGAACGCGCGCTGGTGGTGCACCTCGTCGATGTTGGCGCCGGCCTCGGCGACGACGGCGGTGATGTGCGCAAGCACGCCGGGCGTGTCGCGCGCGCCCAGCCGGATGCGCGCCAGGCGACCGGCGCGCACCATGCCGCGCTCGATGATCGCGGCCAGCAGCAGCGGATCGATGTTGCCGCCGCTCAGCACCAGGCCCACCCGGCGCCCGGCAAAGCGTGCCGGCTCCTTGAGCACGGCGGCCAGCGCGGCGGCGCCGGCGCCCTCGACCAGGGTCTTCTCGATCTCGAGCAGCATCACGATCGCCTGCTCGATGTCGCCTTCGTCGACCAGCATCAGGTCGTCGACGCGCTCGGCGACGAGGCGCCGCGTGAGCCGCCCCGGCCGGCCGACCGCGATGCCCTCGGCGATCGTGCTCCGCCCCGGCGGATGCCGCGTGCCCTTGACGGTGTCGTACATCGCCGCGAAGCGCTCGGTCTGCACGCCGACGACGCGCAGGCCCGGCGCCAGCCGGCGCGCGGCGGTGGCGATGCCGCTGGCCAGGCCGCCGCCGCCCACCGGCACGACCAGGGTGTCGAGCGCGGGCTGCGCGCGCAGCATCTCGAGGCCGACGGTGCCCTGGCCGGCGATGACGAGCGCGTCGTCGAACGGGTGGACGAAGGTCAGGCCCTCGCGCTCGGCGATGCCGAGCGCCTCGGCGTGCGCCTCGTCGAAGGTCTCGCCGTGGAGCACCACTTCGGCGCCGAAGCCGCGCGTGCGCTCCACTTTCACGGTGGGCGTGTGCTGCGGCATCACGATCACCGCGCGCAGGCCCAGGCGCTGGGCATGGTGCGCCACGCCCTGGGCGTGGTTGCCGGCGCTGGCGGCGATCACGCCTTTGGGTCGCGCGCCCGCGGCCAGCAGCGCGCCGAGCTTGTTGAGCGCACCGCGCTCCTTGAACGAGGCGGTGAACTGCAGGTTCTCGAACTTCAGGAAGATCTGCGTGCCGGCGATCTCGCCCAGCGTGCGGCTCTCGACGCAGGGCGTCTCGAGCACCTGGCCGGCCAGGCGTGCGGCGGCCGCTTCGATGTCCTCGTAGGTGACGTCGGCGGGCGCCGCCGCGCTCAAGCCGTACCCCCGACGGTGAGCCGCTCGATGCGCAGGGTCGGCTGTCCGACGCCCACCGGCACGCTCTGGCCGTCCTTGCCGCAGGTGCCCACGCCGCTGTCGAGTTCGAGGTCGTTGCCGATCATCGTCACGCGCGTGAGCGCGTCGGGACCGTTGCCGACGATGGTGGCGCCCTTGACCGGATACAGGATGCGCCCCTTCTCCACCCAGAACGCCTCGCTGGCCGAGAACACGAACTTGCCGCTCGTGATGTCGACCTGGCCGCCGCCGAAGTTGGTGGCGTACAGGCCGCGCTCGATGCCGGCGACGATCTCCTCGCGGCTGCGCTCGCCGGCCAGCATGTAGGTGTTGGTCATGCGCGGGATCGGCAGGTGGGCGTAGCTCTCGCGGCGCGCGTTGCCGGTGGAGCGCACGCCGCTGAGCCGCGCGTTCAGGCTGTCTTGCATATAGCCGCGCAGGATGCCGTCTTCGATGAGCACGGTGCGCTGCGTGGCCTGGCCCTCGTCGTCAATGTTGAGCGAGCCGCGCCGGTCGGGCAGCGTGCCGTCGTCGAGCACCGTCACGCCGCGCGCGGCCACGCGCTTGCCGACGCGGCCGCTGAACGCGCTCGAACCCTTGCGGTTGAAGTCGCCCTCGAGCCCGTGGCCCACCGCCTCGTGCAGCAGGACGCCGGGCCAGTCGGGGCCGAGCACCACCGTCATCTCGCCGGCCG
>JAJTZA010000155.1 GCA_021463905.1 Terrimicrobiaceae bacterium
AACGATTTTTCCGATACGTGTATCCTGCACAATCAAAATGTCACCGGTAAAATCCTGTAACAGTTCACGAGCCTGCCTTACCTCGACACCCCTGGCCAAGCCATGCCGTCCCGTGCCACGCCTTGCCTGCCTACAGACTCCCCGCCCTTCGCCGATCGCGCTTGCGCTAGTCCTTCATCCGCTTCCGTTCGCGCTCCTCCGCCGTTAGCCCGTCCCGCGCGAACGCCTCCTCGGCGCGCCTCCGGTTGTACGCCAGAAGCGCCTCCGTGCCGCCGCTCCTGCGCTTGCGCGCCTCCTCGTCAAGGTCGTCCTCGGGACGATAGAGCGGGCGGACGAGCCGGCCGGCGCGCGGTTCGGGCGCCGGAGGGGAGAGCCAGGACGGGAGATCGGTCACGCTATAGCGCCGGGACTTCGGTCTCGGCATTGATCTCGTTCACAAGCTCTCGACCTCGATCTCGGCGCGCGCCGGGATGCCCCAGACCTTCTCGACATGCTGGCGGACGATCTGCGCGTCGTCCTCCCAGAGGACCGACGTCAACGCGTCCTCGACCGAACGGAGTAGCTTCGTCGAGTCCGGCTTCCCGATCGGCCACGGCGTCGCCTTGCCAGCCTTCGAGAGCAGGAACCCGCCCGTCCGGAAGTGCCCCTTCGGGCGCTGCCGATGAAAGACGAGCCGCAGCGCGAGCGGCCCGCGCAGGACGTCCGAGAGCCCGGCCGCGCGCTTCGCGAGGAGCCCCGCCTTCGCGACCTCCTGCCGCCATGCTCGGCCCTTCTCGGCGTCGTCGACGACGTTGATCACCGGCGCTCCGCCCTCGCGCGTGACGATCGAACCGTCCTTCCGGCGCAGCGCGAAGGCGCGCTTCGAGCCGGCCGGTTGCGGGACGCCGTAGACCGTAAACCGGATCACCAGACCGCCCACATCAGCGCCGCCGAGGCGATCGCGAGCGCCGGGACCGGGTCGCGCTTGTGCGCCGCCTGAATCACGGCGATCCCCATGAACCCGAACGCGAGGCCGAGCGCGACCTTCTGCCCGAACGTCACGACTAGATCCGCTCCGGCTTCGCCCCAGCCGAGACCGCGCGCTCCATGTCGGCGATCTTCGCCGGGCGCGGATCGCCCCACATCTCCGCCGCCAGGAACGCGCGCACCGCCGCCGCGCTCTTCGCGCGGATCAGCCTCGGCGTCGCCGTCGAGGTCTTCGACTCGACGAAGTAGAGCGTCCCGTCGTCTTGCTTCACATGCTCGTCCATCTTTCCCTCCGTCTCTGCCCGGGAGCGCCGGGCGCGCTAGATCTTCCCATCGCTACGCCGCCGACGGCCGGATCGAGAGCCTGACCTTCTCGCCGAGCAGTGTCGTCGCCAGCGCCCCGGCTTGGTCCGGCGTCGGCCGGAACTGGACCCGGAACGTCAACGCCACGCTCCCGCCCTCGCGCGGCGCGATCACGAACTTGTCGACGACCGCCTCGGCGAGGACGAGATCCCCGTCGCCGGTCATCCCCCAGTGGACCACGACCTCGCTCCCGGAGAACTCCTCGGCCCATTTCAGGGGCTCCAGGCGCGGGAAGCGGAGCGTCGTCGAGGCGCCGCCCGCGTCGAGCTTCTCCGGGTCGTAGAGAACCTCCTGGAGCGCCGGATGCAGCATCCCGAGGTCGGTCATCGGGACGTCGACCTCGAACTTCAGATCGGCCGCCTCGACCTCCTCGTCTCCGTGCTTCTCCTTCCGCGCGTTGAAGTGCGCGAGCGTGACCTCGCGCTCGTTGAACCGTAAGCCGCTCACCGTTCCTCCTCCTCCGGATGCTGCAAGAAAACACCCTGCTCGGCCGCGTACTCGCGGACCCGAGCAAGGAACTCGTCGCGCTCGTCGCGCGTCATGTCCTTCGTGCTTTTCAGCCAGGTGTACGTCTTCCCGTCGGCGAGCGTCGCCTCCTGCGGGAGCGTGAACCGGCCCTTCATCGTGAGGTCCCAGACCCGGTCCGAGTACCGCACGCCGTCGACGACGACCTGCTCCGAGAGGAGCGAGACGAGCTTCCGGTAGCGCCGCTGCCACGCGGCGAACTCCGTCCCCTCGCCCGCTTGTGTGACGTAAGCCTCGCACGGGCCGGCGATCCGCAGGCGGACCGCCAGCTCCGGGACGAGCCGTGCGATATCGTCGCGGGAGGCGATACGGTAGACCTTCGGCGTCACGCCCGCCTCCGATACGTTCGCGCCTCGCGCCACCACTCGGTCGCCTTGCACGATGGGCAGCGACGGGGCGGCTCCGCCTGCCGCGCGATCCAGCGATGGTCACAACGGCGGCAGTGCCGGCCCGGGAGCCGGACCGCCGGCGGAGGCGCGGGCTTGCGCGGCACGCGATCAGATCTTCGCGAGCTGCGTCTCGACCTCGTCGAGTTCCTTCCGGAGCTTCGCCTTGCGCTCGGACGCGGTCATCTCCGCCTCCAGCCGCGCTCGCAGTTCGCGGCGCCGCTTCTCCAGCATCTCCGACCGACGGGAGAGGATCTCCTTGCCGAGCAGGCGGAGCGCGTCCTCGATCCACTCCGGGATCGGGAGCTGGCGCGCGATGTAGCGGTCGCGCACCATCCCGCCGTAGGCTTCGAGGGCGATCGCCTCGTCGAGGTCGATCCGGTCCACGTTCAGGTTCCGAAGTTGTTGAAGCATCGTCGTCTCTCCTCTCTCTAGGCTGCCTCGCGCTCGCGCGCGTCCTTGAAGACCTCCGCCAGCGTTAGGAGCGGCGTCTCCATGATTTCGTCCGCGAGCGAGTAGCGGTTCGCCCGCATCGTCGCCGCCAGGTTCGGCAGCGAGTAGTAGTCGACCCCGCCCGTCAGGTCGAAGACGTCGAGCGCCATCCCGGCGCGCGCCATCCCGGCCGCGAGCGCCCTCGGGTCGTTCCCGTAAGCGGACGGAATGTCGCACGGGACCTGGTAGAGGTAGACCGGGACGTCCTTCCCGATCTTCTCCCGGTAGCGCGCGAGCGTCTCGACGAACATCGGCGACGTGTTCTCCGCCCCGTCAGAGACGATCGCGATCCCGTCCGCCTCGAAGCCAGCCTTCAGCGCCCAGTCGAGGCCAACGCCGATCGACGTCGCGCCGCCCGCGTTCACGAGCTTCGTTTCCCGCAGGATCGCGTCGTAGTCCTTCCCCGTCACGTTGACCGGGCGCGGCGAGGTGTCGAAGAAGACCAGCCGGACCTCGCCCTCGACGAGCCGGGCGAGCGTTGCGGCAACGATCCGCGCGGACTCGATCGCGACCCTCATCGACGCCGACTTGTCCCCGAGGACAAGCCACGAGCCCTTGACGGCGATCGCGTCGAGCTGCTTCTCCTGCGCCCCCCGGAGCTGCTCCGCCATCTTCGAGTCCCCGAGCGCCTCGGCCGCGCGCGTCGTCTTGAGCGTCGCGACCTTCTTGCTAGCAGCAACCTTCGCGACGCCCTCGGCGTAGGCCGCCCGGAGCGCCGGGTTCGTCTTGACCCCGAGCCGCTCCAGCGCCTTCGAGTTGTTGACCAGCTCGGCCGGGCTCATCCGGCCGATCAGCGCCATCACGACGTCCGGGTCCCTCGCCCGAGCGCCGAGCGCGCCGACCGCGACGAGGAACGGGATCCGCTTCTGAAGGATCATCCCCGCCGCCTCGGTCGGGCTCATGTCCTTTAAGCGCGAGAGAACGTCCCATACGCTCCCGGCGGGGCGCTCCCCGCCGAAGAGGATCCGGTTCGCCGCCGGCGCCGGCTTGACGTGGAAGAGCGCGTAGAGCGCCCGCATCGAGTCCCGATGCTGGAGTGCCGACCGCTCCCAGAAGATCGGCCGCTCTTCCCGGACCCGGAGGTAGCGTTCGACGAGCCGGCGGATCGCGAGCCCCCGCGCCGGCGTCTTCGCGGACTTCGCGAACCGGATCGCCCGGACGAGGTCGCGCGGCGAGAGCAGCGCGAGGTGCGCGAGCGCGTTCTCGTCGATCTCCGGCGCGACGGCGGGGGCGCCCAGCGCGAGGACCGGGAGCGCGACCTTCGCGTCCCGGATCTGCCCGCGCTGCGCGTTCCACGCGATCAGGTGCGCGAAGAACTCCGGATCCTCGCGCGCCGCGCGCGCGCCGACCGGGACGTATTGCTCCAGCGCGCCGTGCGGCGAGCGCGTCAGCTCCCGGATGATCTCCTGCCGGGTAAGCCCTTGCTCCCTCTTCATTCGACGTCTCCCTCGTCTCGACCCGTGGACCGTAGGGCCGTTCGCTTTAGGTCCGCCGTTCCGCCCTGCGCGTTCCTTGCGGGGGCGCTACGGTCAAGCCGCCGCTCGTTCACGGGAGGGCGTTGCCTTCCTGCCCTACTTGGCGTCGCTACCGCCTCCAGCCTTTCCGCGCCGGAGGTCGCGGTCCTACGGAAGATCCGATCCCCGGAGTCGCCGCGCAACGTTCGTCAATCGCATGGCGTGTATGCGCCGCAGTACGGGGAATTTAGTCGCCGCCCGCCCGAGGCGCGCGGCCGTTGTCAGGTTGTTCGCGGAGTCGCTCGGCTGTTCCCCTCTCGGGGCTGCACCGGAATTGAACCGGCAACACTCGGCTTATAAGGCCGCTGCTCTACCAATTGAGCTAGCATGTATGCCGTGCAGTGCGCGAACGGGGCGGACTTTACTCCCCTTAGGGGGCGAAGTAAAGCGGAATCTACTCGGGGCTCCGAAGCCGGGCGACCTCGATCTGCCGCCGCAACTCCAGCGCGCGGATCGTCGCGGCCAGGAGGTCCAGCTCGGTGAGCTTCGTCCTCGTCCGGAAGCTCTGCCGGTAGTGAATCCCGAACGGCTGCCGGTCGTGATGCGCCTCGCAGACCGGGATCGTCAGGAAGTCGTCCGCGCGGTCCGTCATCCCTTGCCCGTCCCGGAGGTGATGGACGACCGTCCTCCCGCCGCACTCCGCCTGCCAGCCGAGGAGCCCGACGATGCAGCCGATCTCGGCGACGCGGCCCATGTGGCGCTTCTCAGGCGTCACGGGGCATCTCGCGGTGGACGCGCCGGATCCGCCGCGCGTTCCGGACGAAGGGGACGTCGGCCTTGATCCAGCGGACCGCAAGGAGCGCGTCCGGCTTCGCCTCCCACGGCGGCGCCGACGCGAGCCCGCGCGGCCGAGTCGGCTCGTCCCCGAGGAGGTAGAGCGCGGCTAGGTTGCGCGTCATCTTCTTCACGGCCGCCCCCTTAGAACCGGCGCTTCGTCGACATAGACGACCACGGTGGTCCTGCTCCGTACCCGATAGCCGCGCCGCTTCGCCTCGGCGAGGCTCATGTTGCTGTGCTCCCAGCGATCTATCGCCCCGGGGCTCGATAGTTCCTCTTCACGCTCCGCGAGCGCGCACGCGCGCCGGTTCGCTTCCCTTCGGGTATCGCACCACGCCTGACGGAGCGCCGGCTCCCCGTATCTGTACACGGTCCCGACGAGCCCGGACGGCTCGACGACGTACCAGATCCTTCGGCGCTCGGTCTTCACCCGACGCCCCTCGGCGCCACGCGCTCGCGCTTCGCGATCGCCTTCTCCGCGACCTTCGCCCGCGCGATGCAGGCCGCGCACTTCCAGCGACGAACGCCGCCCGAGCGCATCCACGCGCCGCCCTCCTGGAGCGCGTCGTGCATCCCGGAGGAGCACCATCGGAACCGCCGCGTCACTCGTCGTCCTCCCCCGGAACCCGCTCGCGTTTCGGCGCCGCGTGCCAGCCCGCCACGCCGCCCGTCTTCGACGCGATCGCCGCCGCCCGCTGCCGCGCCGGGAGTTCGCCGTCGACGCCGTACCGCGCCGCCATCGCCTGCGCAAGCACCGCCGCCTCCGAGGCCCCGTCGATCGCCCGCGTCGGAACGCCGACGAGATCGACGAGCATCCCGCGCTCGACGTCCCAGAACTCGCGCCGCCACGCCGCGCTCGACTCCGCGACCTGCTCCGCGTCCGGCCCGATCCGGTGCTTGTAATGCCCCGAGCACCAGCCCGTCTTCGCCCCGCCCGGGAAGATCGCGCCCCAGTAGCGGCAGCGGCCGTGAACGAGCGACGTATAGCCGCACTGCCGCGCCTCGAACGGGTCGGCCGGCGCTTCGTTCGCGAAGCTCTGCGTCGGCTTGTCGGTCTTCCTAGCCACGGTCCTGTTCCCGCTTCAGCCAGTTGTTGACGAACGCCCGGACGTTGACCTTCCGCTTCGCCGGATTCGCGATGACCCATTGCCGTATCTCGCGCAGCGTCGCCGGGACGTCGACCGCCGGGTAGGTCTCCGACCACTCCGCGACGACGCTCTCCCGAATCTCGACCTCGCCGCCGACCGCAGGCATCAGGACGATTGGCTCGCCCTCCCCAAGGACCCGGCTCTTCGCGCGGATCAAGCTCGCCCGCGTGACCGGCTTCAGCGAGAAGTCCTCGCCGTTCAGGATCTCGTGGCCGCAGTTCGGACACTTCATCGGCGCGCTCCTATGACGATCGGCTTCTTCCCGCGCGCTCGCCTGTGGAGGTTCTGGAGCGCGACCGACGCTTCGAGGAACAGGATCGAAGCGAAGACCAGGGACATCCCTACCGCCCGCAGCGCGAGCGACGCGACCTTGATCGGGAAGATCGTCCAGTCCGGCCAGTTCATACGCTCGCCCTCTCCATAGGACAAGCCCGCCAGGGGAACCCGGACGCCTTGCCCATCGCACGTCTCTCGCTTATCAGGGGGACCGATTCGCGGGTCCGGTTCGCGCCACTTCCCGAAGGCATCCCTGTTTCGCCGGGCGCGCTGTGCAAGGCTTCGCCCGGACCCTCCGGCTTGTCAGTCGAGAGGGGGCGGCTACGCGCCGCAGGCGGGTCGCTTCTCTTCCGGGCGGGGACGGCCGGCCCCCCTGCTATCGCGCGGAGTGCGGCAGGGGGCGGCGGCTCGGGATCTGGCGGGAGGGGGAGGAAGGCGCTATAATTCGCGCCAGTCCGCCGCGTCATCGGCGAGATCAAGGGGCCACCACCCCGGACAGAGAGCCCGCTCCTCGCGGGCTTTCGTCTTTCTGCGATGGGAACTCTATCACGTTATCGGGGATGGGGAGGAGGTTCCCGAACAGGTCTAGCTGAGGCGGGCCGAACTTCCTGATCTTCTCTGACTCCAACCACGTCCGGCGCTCGGCGTCCGCTACCCCAGGAGCGAGCCTTGCGATTCCTGAGGGTGATCGCGGGTCGCGAAGCGCAAAGAGCGCGGAGACCTCGACCTCAGTGAGAGGACAACTCCCGCCGAGTTCAATGATGACGTTTACCGGCCACACTCGTTGAGGATCCATACCTCCCCAGTTAGCCCGAAGAGCCGGCCACTCGTAGTTCGCCCCGCATGGTAGTTTCGATGATCCCGGTCCTCTAAGTTTCGACCAGGGCGCCCAGTAAGCTATCCCGAGAACATCATCGAGAAAGATCACGAAGAAGTCACCGTGAGTTAGGTACGCGCGCTCATAGTCGTTGAACAGTTTGGTGGAGAACCCCGTCACCGCGCCCTCCTGAAGGCTAGGCGGATAGCAGCAGAACCCCTTGGCCTGAACAGGCATCACGAGTTTTTCACCGACCGCCACGAAGTCGAAGACGTCGTATTGATCGTCTTTTTCGAATGTCCGGAACCCCAGGACGCCGACGAATATCCTCTTGCCTATCTTCTCCGCAAGGATGCCCTTCTGCCGCCTCCTGCTTAGATTCTCCACCCTCATGGCATTTCCCTCTGAAGTCTCGCGAAGAACCCCATCGCCTCCGCTTTGGAGCCTGGTAGGTTCCAGTGAGCGTTAATCCCGCTGGGATGGGGAATGATCGCTACGCGGAATCCGCGCGCGTCATCCGACCATTCGTAGAAGTCGGCCGCCCCTAGCCCGAACGCCTCTGAGACCGCGCGACCGACCAGGATCACCGTCCTTCCTCTGAGCGTGTCGATCATTCGCGCCGCCGCCTCGCGCGCCTCTTTGCTAGGGAAGAGATCCCCCTTAATCGGAGCTGATCCAGGGAAATCCCTCAATAGGTTGCGTCGCTCGAAGCGGCGCGCATACTGGATCAAATTCATCCCAGTCAGCTCCATCAGGAAGCTACCGGAACGTCCTCCTATCAACGGTCGATCGGGACGGCCCCGGCGACTCGGGGCTTGCCCGACTAGCATCACGCGCTCACGCATTCTGGTTCTCCGTCCACGTGAAGCGTCATCCCGAAGTCGTTAACCTCCTCTCGCACTTCGACGTCCGGCCGCATGATCAGCTTGTTTTTCCGAAACGCGGAGTAATCCACGGAATGCTGCCACCGCCCCCATTTCCTAGTGATCTTCGTAACGTCACGGTGCTTCTTCCATAGTTCTGCCGCCATCCTCCACCGCCCGTCCTCTACGAGTTCCTCAGGACTAGCGGCCTGATGTTCATTAGCTGCAGCGCACGCCGCCAACCATTCCTTGGCTAGTGGTAACCATTCCGTGAAGGCTCCGCTTTGCTTTACATAATGGCCGGTCATCCCGCCCTTCACGGTCATCGTCGTGGATTTGAAGATCAGGAAAGCGTTGAACAGCACGGTCGCGCGACCGCTCTTCAAAACGCGCAGACAGAGGTCCGTGTCATCGTTATAGAAGCCCTCATTGCGTAGCGGGCGGCCGGTGACGTCAAGCGCGTGGGTCTCTATCAACATGTTCGAATAGACCCTCGTGTTCAAGGTCAACGGTGGAACCTCACTCTTCCTACTCGCGAACATGAAGTAGTTCATTCCTGCGATAGGGACGTTCTCATAGCGATCAACAAAGTCCTCTATCGCACGTAGCATCGCTCCATCCGCCACTGGAGTCTTTAGGTTGCGATTGAGGCGGTAGAAGCCCTGGATGTTATCGTCCATCGTCCAGAACCTACGCACGCCGGACGCTTCGGCGTGATCCCAGATCCAGTTCCTCGTGACGACTAGTCCTCGGTTGTGACTTGGTTGAACTAGGAGCT
>JAJTZA010000156.1 GCA_021463905.1 Terrimicrobiaceae bacterium
CCAATAACTCATCGGGAACGGTGGCATTCAGCAACTCGGGTTTGGATCTCACTGGGAATATCGGGGCGCAGAATACTCCACAGTCCCAGGCGGGGTACGCCTCGGGAGGACTTCCCGATTTGGGAACGTTATCCAAATTCACCATCTCCTTCTGGGTGAATACCCCGGTGAAAAAATCTGGCTATCAAAACATCATGATTATCGGGCCATCCAATGGCACGTTGACAGGAACGGACAACGTCATGTACATGCGTTACAATAGCAGCGTTGGGAGTGATAATAATAAATTCGAGCTCTTTATTGGAGGGTCTGACACAAGTGGAATAACGACGATCCAGACTGAAATGACTCCTAGCCTAAATGGAGAGTGGCATTTTTTTGCCATTTCTTATGACGGCACTTCGTCCAAAGTGAGCAATTCAAGCATCCAGCAGGCCGCAACGGGCACGCTGGACAATCGCGGCAATGCCAATTTGCAAATTTACCAAGGCTCGTATGATTTGGACGACGACCTTCTGCGTCAGGGCTTTTATTGGGGACAAGGTGGCGATAACTGGGAAACCAACAAGGGAGCCATGCACTTTGACAGCGATACGGAGATTGTTTTGGGAAGCAACATAGATTTCAGTCGCAGCCTTTCCGGGATGCTCAAGGACGTTCGTATTTATGATGACGTGCTCACGGCTGAGCAAATCGGTGCCATCCGGGCCATTCCGGAGCCTCAAGCTGCGGCTTTGGTTCTCCTGTCCGCCCTCTGTACGGCAGCGATTTCGCGCCGCCGTCGCCGTTAGTCCTCATGCGGGCAATATCGGCGCGAAACAAGGCTGACGTACCTTGCTTTCGCTATCATCCGTCGCGGGCGAGGCTGGTCGGCATCGCTCTGGTTTTCCTTTCGAGTTTGGCTGTTCTTTGTAGTTCGTGGGCGGCCGAGCCGGGAATCAAACCGCTTTTCCAGTGGCACCTGAGCAATGGCTCCAATTTGGGGACGTTGGCTATGGATGATCTCGTCATTGACAATGCGGTCGGGGGCTCAGCGTTTTTCAGTGAAGATGGTCTGGATTCTTCCGTGAATGTTCTGGGCGATATTTCTAAATCGAGTGTTACCAAGGGTTCTCTGGACGATCTGGAATCTCTCTCCGAATTTTCTGTAACCTTCTGGGTAAAAATTCCTGTTGCGCAGTCGGGGTTTCAAAACATCCTCGCCGTGGCCTCGTCGGACGATCCGGAGGGCGGCTTGCTCATCCGACTGAATAGCAGCAAAGGCGGTAACGCCAACAAGATTGAGGTTTTAATTGACGCCCCGAAGGCCTCGGGGATTCTGGCTCTGCAAGAGGAAATGACTCCCAGCCCGAATGGTGAATGGCGATTTTTTGCCATCTCCTATGATGGTACATCAGCGCGGGTGGATCAGTCTGAAAAACAAGCCGCCGCGACGGAAGCACTCCAGTCTGAAAACCGGGGCACCAGCAATCTGCAAATCTATCAGGCTTCGGCTGCCCCGCAGGATGTTCTGCTCCGACAAGGCTTCCATTGGGGGAAAAAGGGCGGACAGTGGATCGAGAATTATGGCGCATTGTCATTGGGGAAGGACGTCATGGTATTTCTTGGCAACGAGCCCCATTTTTCGCGGGGCCTAGTGGGTTTGCTCAAAGATGTTCGTATTTATCCGCGCGTTCTCACCATGGCGGAAATTGAAGCCATTCGCTCGGCTTCCCTGCCGACGACGGACGAGCGACCATGACGAAGCGCATTCGTGCTTTGAAGGGGCTGTGGAGCGGTCTGTTTCTGTTGTGGCTCGGGGTGGCTGCCTCCTGGGGAGATGCGTCTTTACCTGAGAAAGCCTCGCGGCATCCGGTGATTGATCGTGTGGATGGGGGAGTGATTCCCGCACGGCAAGAAACGCTGAACGGACGGAATTATTTTTGGATTGAAGCGGAAGACTTTGTCCCGGCTGAGGCGCAACAAGGATCATGGAAATATCGCCGTTCGTGGACTTGGAGTCCCAAGGCACTGCCTAATGCCTCTATGGGCCATTCTTTGGTCAGTCCCATTGAAAAAAACGAGGCGACGGCGTCTGCTAGCATTTCTGGCCTCAGTCCCGGCCGCTACCATCTGTTTATCCGCATGGGAGCATTCAAACCCTGGGGGGCGCAGCAGGTGGTGTTGACCGTTAACGGACAGACCTTTCAGGTGGCTCCTCCGGCCGTGGCGACCCACCTTGATCGCGCGTTCGTTTGGACAAGGGTGACTTCTGACGCACCCATCGAGGTGGGGGACAGTCTGCGGTTGGTCATCGCCAAGGGCGGTCGCACCAACAACCAGGCCATTGTTGATGGATTTCTGCTTACAGACGATCCTGCATTTATTCCTCCGCAGGAATTTCCCCGGCGCGGTTTTTTTTCTGTTCTGCCCGATGAGGGCCCCGGTGTCACAGCGGAGTTTTGGCATCCGGCGGTTCTTGGAACGCCCGTTTATGTTTGCGCGGACTCCAGCCAGCAATTTCTCCTGAACGTTCGGAACATGCTTCCGGTTACGCAGAATAACTTTGATGTAATCCTGACCCTGCCGCAAGGCGTCATGCTGGAAGATCCCTCCCGCTCCCGGCGCTGGGTCGGCAATTCGGGAAAATGGAGCGAGCCGAATTTTATTCATGCGGCACCAAGCACTGTCCGGTTCGAGAGCATTGAGAGCAATGGCAAAAAACAGAACCGTTACACGCTCGAATACCGCGCGCCCATCTCTCCTTACAATCCCTATGCCAAAGTGGCTTCGCTGCTCTTCGTCGTCCTGACGACCACCTCCTCCATCGAGCCGGGAAAATATCCGATCACTATCGAGACGCGTGCTGTTGCCGGAACCTGGAAGGGAGACCGCCAGCATCAAACGCTGGAAATTCTCCCCAAGCTCGATGGACGGCAAGTCCCGGGATTTTCATGGGGCGTGGATGCCATCTATGCGTCTTTTTTGCACCCCGACGAGCAGACGGCCCTCTTGAAAACGTTTGCCTCGGCAGGCGTGAATCTGTGGGCTTCGCGAACCCGCTCAACAGACCCGGATCTGTCCGTGCGCAATCAGGAGCATTGGAAGCGGGTGCGCGCCATTCCCCACATGCGCCTTGCCAATTGGGGGGAGTTCTGGTGGCCAGGGACGCCTTACAGCGATGTCAGCAGGGATTATCTGGCCAAGCATCCCAAGGCGGCAGGAATCGGGCTGTCGGATGACCGGGGCCAATCGCTCCAAGGCAAGCTGATCTGCCCGGAATACCTCCTGCGCGGAGACGATGAATCCTACATCCAGGAACACGCCGAGAAGACCACCGCCACGATGCGGCAAAACGGCATCACAGAAATCATGGAAGATGCCGAGTATTCGAGTCCGCTGTCTTACTGCTTTGATGAGCGCTGCAAGAAACGGTTTTCTGAAATAAGCGGGATTCCTTGGGTAGAAATCAAAGACCTTTCAGGCAATGAAATCCTGGCAAAGCACCGGGACGCATGGGTGGCTTTTCGGTGTCAGCAAAACGCTGACGTTGTGAGCAAGATCGCCCGCGCTTTTTGGGCGGCCTATCCAGAGGTTCGTTTCAATGTTTTTTGCGGGTATCAATCGTGGAATGTGCGTCAACGCTACGGTATTGACTGGCCGATGCTTTTAAGCATTTCCGATGTGGATGGAGCCTATGTCGGCGGGGGACTGCCTGGCACGGCGGAACAAATCGAGCAAATGCGCCGGTGGGTCGTGCGCCAAGGAAAAAAATTTATCAGCATGGCAAATGCCACCCTGAGTTTCCCCAAAGGCTTTGATGAGCTTGGCTACCGCAGTCAGGCTTATCTTGAGGCGCGCATCATTCACGACCTGCTCTGCGGCTCCACAGGAATCTTTATCTGGTGGTGGGGAACGCTGGACGGACGATGCTTGAAGGCATTTGAAACCGGAACGCACTTGGCGGAGCATTTTGGCCACCTCATCGCCAATGGGGAGCTCACACATGCCAAGGCGGGCCTCACCGACGATTTCCAGCTTCTGACAGTTCGTGGCACAGAAGGGGTGCTGGTCAGCCTGGTGAATCCGTCAAAATCCACCGAGGATAGGGTGCTCGATCCGGAAAGCGTCCTCCAAAAAATTCCTACTGATACTCCTGTCACCGATGCTCTCACCGGCCGCCTGGTGAGTCGTGATGCCATCCGTGAACGGCTCGAGCGAGTGTTTGCCGAGGGCGATGTCGAACTTTGGTTTGTGCCCGCCGAGCCCTAAACGGACGATGCGACCGGCGAAAAATAGGTCAGGAATCTTTTACCGAGCGCACGGCGCGCTTGCGTGAGAACCACGAGGAGCTGGTCAGCCGTCCGGATGTATTGGATGCCTCCTATGACACGGGGTTTCTGAATCGGTACAAGAACCCCGTGCTGACCGCCGCCCATGTGTCGCTGGAGTGGCGGATTGATTTTGACCAGCGGCGCAATCCGTTTTGCATGGAGCGGCTGTGGGTCAATGCGGTTTTCAACGCGGGCGCGATTTTTAATGAGGGGCGTCATGTGCTGGCGGCCCGTGTCGAGGGGTACGATCGCAAAAGTTCTTTTGCGGTGGCAGAGTCGTGCACCGGGGTTGACCAATTCCGGTTTTGCGGGGAGCCGCTCCGCATCGCCGAAAACGATCCGGAGGAGACCAATTGGTATGACATGCGGTTGACGCGGCACGAGGACGGCTGGATTTACGGGACATTTTGCGTGGAAAGGAAAGATCCTGCTGCGCCGGAGAGTGACAATACGCAGGCGGTCGCCTCGTGCGGGATCGTTCGAACCGAAGACCTGCGGAGGTGGGAGCGGCTGCCGGATCTTGTCACGCCGTCACCCCAGCAACGCAATGTCGTCCTGCATCCGGAGCTGATCCATGGCCGCTACATGTTCTACACGCGACCGACGGATCATTTTATCAGCGCGGGTGAGCGGGTCGGCGATGTCTCCGACGTGCTTTTTTCCAATGGTCTCACTGTGAATGAAAGTGGCGAATTGTTTCTCTATTATGCCTCCTCCGACACGCGCCTCCATGTGGCAACAACCACCGTGGAGGCATTGTTGGATTACACCCGGCACACGCCTCCGGATGCGGGAAAATCCTCGGCCTGCTCCCAACAGCGTACCGATCTGATCCGAAAAAACCTGATTAAATGAAAATGCCTTGTTTGAGCGGCTTTCCAGCATCGGTTGGATATGGGGCACTCGAATGGTCGGAGCGACAGGATTCGAACCTGCGACCTCGTGGTCCCAAACCACGCGCTCTACCAAGCTAAGCTACGCTCCGAATGACCATCCCATAACTACCGAAAAACCCCGGTGGTGGCAAGGGAGCTTATTGTGGAGCACCGGGCGATCTGCCTGTCATCCTGTCCTGCCCCGTTCGTCTCCGGGGAAACCCGGCGATATCGGGCGAGAGATTGTGGGTTTGTGGGATCCGCAATTTTTTGGATTCGGCGGTGTTTGCCAGCGGGTTTGTGCTAAGGTGATCCTTCATGCCAAGCGAGAAAACCAGCATCCGGGTCAAGGGGGCGCGCCAGCACAACCTGCAAAATGTGGAGGTTGAAATTCCGCGTGAGCGGTTGGTGGTGATCACGGGGGTGAGTGGGTCGGGGAAATCGTCGCTGGCCTTCGATACCCTCTACGCGGAGGGACAGCGCCGGTATGTGGAGAGCCTTTCGACGTATGCGCGGCAGTTTTTGGATCGGATGCAAAAGCCCGAGGTGGATCACATCGAGGGACTGTCGCCGGCGATTGCCATCGAGCAGCGCGTGTCGGCGGCCAGCCCGCGCTCGACCATTGCCACCACGACAGAAATTTACGACTACCTGCGCCTGTTGTTTTCGGCGACCGGGGTGCCCCATGATCCCGGCACCGGCGAAGTGATCACCCGAAAGACTCCGCAGCAAATCTGCGATGAGATTCTGAGCTGGCCGGAAGGGACGCGGTTTTTGGTTCTGGCGCCG
>JAJTZA010000157.1 GCA_021463905.1 Terrimicrobiaceae bacterium
ACCCGCCCCTGACCGTCCGTCAAAAGTCGCCGCGCTCCCCCGTAAAACTCCCGAATAGCCACCCGCTTCTCCGGCGGCGGAAGGTCGCTCTGCTCAAACTTCTGCCCATACGCCATCAACTCGGCAGGCGGCATCACCATCAAAAATCCACCGTCCGGCGGCAACACCGCATAAAACTCGTCCCCCTCCTTCTTCCCCAACCACACCGAGGGAATCCCCACACGCTTCTTCGCGTCCATCGCACGCTCGAAGGTACCTGCATACAGCGTTTGTGTTTCGTTGCTCATTTTTGGGGAAATCAGGGCTATGGAGCCACTTTTTACCACTGAGTCCCACTTTTACCCACTTTACCGAGATGCCGTCAACAATTTTTTTGTGAGAAAAGTGAAAAGAATTGGGGGTATCTGGCTGCCAATGGTTCCAGGGGATTTGAGTCTTCACTCCGGTTTCGCGGGTGGGGGATTCCACCGCACACTTTCGGCATCTGCTGATACGCTCCGGTTCCCGGTGGGGGGAGGGGCGATTAGTGTCGCATGAGGGAGAGCGTGAGGGACTGTCCGATCCAGACGGCGGCCAGGCAGAGGATGAGGGAAAGCGCGATATTGAGTGAGGCGGCACCCCACTGGCGGGTTTCCATGAGGGCCAGGGTTTGGAGAGCAAATGAGGAAAAGGTGGTGAAGCCCCCGAGGAAGCCAATGATCAGCGCATCGCGCGCCAGCGGAGGGATCAGGAGCCAGCCTCCGGGTCGGGTCAGGGCCGCGAGGATGCCGATGCTGAGGCAGCCGAGGACATTGACGACCAGTGTGCCGATGGGAAAATGAGCGCCATACTTATCGAAAAAATATCCTGAGACGAACATCCGCGCTCCGCATCCGAAGGCGCCCACCAGCATGACAACCAAATAGCCTTTGAGCATGGCAGTGGGCGATTACCCGGATTGAGTGTGGCTGAAGTCGAGCAATTCGATGCGGCGGTTGGCATCCGGGCGTTGTTCGGAAGGGCCGGTAATCAGCAGGACGCGCCGGGCGGACATCCCCAATTGCTCAAGCGTGGTTTGGACGGTTGGAGTCCATTCTTCGGGATAGGCAGGCAAGGCGATGGAAAGCACCCCCGAGGAAAAGCAAAGATTTTGAGCGGTTTCGGGATGGGTTGTGAAGGCGATGATCCACTCCGGCAACCGAAAGCGGGCGGTCATGCGCGCGGTTGCTCCGGAGTGGGTGGGTACGACCAGGGCGTCGAATTGTGCGGTGCGTACCGCTGCTTCGACAAATTGCGAGACCAGCTCGGTGCCGGTGGCCGGTTTGCTGAGTCGGAGACGTTGTTGCGCGAGAAAATCCCCGCAGCGGTTCGCCTCGGTACACGCGGCAATGCGTCCCAGCATGGCGACGGCTTCTTCCGGGAATTTTCCCATGGCGGATTCTCCGGAAAGCATCACACAGTCTGTCCCGTCGAGGATGGCATTGGCGACATCGGTGGTTTCCGCCCGGGTGGGCAGACGGGTGTGGGTCATGGATTCGAGCATCTGCGTCGCGGTGATGACGGGCTTGCCGGCCAGATTTGCCCGGGCAATGAGGCGCTTTTGTTGAACGGCGATTTCCTCGATGGGAATCTCCACGCCCAAATCGCCCCGGGCGATCATGACACCATCCGTCGCCGCCAGAATCTCGGCAAACCGCTCGACCGCCCGCGCCCGCTCAATTTTGGCAATGATAAAGGGCGTGCCTCCCATTTCCCGGGCGGCCTCGCGCAACGTTTCGATGTCTGCCGCGCTTTCGACAAAGGATTGGCTGACCGCATCCACTCCGTGAGCAAGCGCAAAGCGCAGGCACTCGCGGTCATGGTCGGTGAACGCGCTGATGCCCAGCTCGATGCCGGGGATGTTGAGACCTTTGCGGGAGCGCAATTCACCGCCGACCAGTACGCGGCAATAGGTGTCGTTGCCCGCGACGCGCTCGACGGCGATTTGCAGCAGGCCGTCATTGAGAAAAAGGCGATCCCCCGGCTTGACCACGCGCGGCAGCGCCTCAAAGGACATGGAAATCCGGTGCGCATCCCCCACGATGTCTTCGTTGGTGAGAATCAACCCGGCTCCGGCTTCAATCATCACCGGCTCCGGCGCAATCTCCCCAAGCCGCATTTTGGGGCCGGGCAAATCCGCCATGATGGCCACCCGCCTGCCGAGTGATGACGCCGCCGACCTCAGACGGGAAATGACCTCCGCATGTCCATCGAAATCCCCATGAGAAAAATTCAGGCGCGCCACATTCATTCCCGCGCCAATCAGCCGTTCGAGCATCTCCGGCGAACGAGAAGCCGGACCAATCGTTGCGACAATTTTCGTCTTATGCGCAGGCAAATTCATCAGGAACACTCATATGTGCCCGTAGCGCAAATAGCAAAAAAAAGCATCACGCCTCCTTGCGTGCCTGTTTGCTTTTCCGGACTCTCTCCACGTTGGGCGATGGAATGGTCTGGAGCGGATTGCGGGTATTCAGTCAGCGGCGGCAGGGCGGGCGGCCATGACTTCCTGGTAGAGTGCTTCGAGGGCGGGGATTTGTGCGGTGGCGGAAAACTCGTGTGCGATGCGGCTTGCTGCGGCTTGCGACATCTGCTGGTAGAGGTCTGGGGAGTCCGCCAGTTGGCACATCGCGTCAGCGAGGGCGGCGGGTTGCGCTTCGGGGCAGAGAATCCCGGAAACCCCGCTTTCCACCGCCTCCGGGATGCCGCCATGCGAGGTGGCGACCGGAACAAGGCCTTGCGCCATGGCTTCGAGGAGGATGTTGGGAACTCCCTCGGTGTCGTCCGCCACGGTTTCGCTGGGGTGGAGGAGGAAATGGGTTCGCGAAAATTCCCCGGCCAGTGCGCTCTGACTCAAAAACCCCGGCATTCGCACTGCGGACACAATGCCCAACTCGCGCACGAGAGCCTCCAGCTCTTCACGCATCGGACCGTCGCCGGCCAACGTCAACATGGCCCCGGGATGGTTTTTATGAAATTGAGC
>JAJTZA010000016.1 GCA_021463905.1 Terrimicrobiaceae bacterium
CTCATCCCACCTCATCGAAATGGCGGAGGGGGTGGGATTCGAACCCACGGAGGCTTTCGCCTCTCCGGTTTTCAAGACCGGTGCAATAAACCGCTCTACCACCCCTCCAGAAAAAATGCCAGAGGACTACGGCAAAGTGGAGCAAGGTGCCGTTGCTGCATTCCTGCCCTGGCGGGGTTCCCCTGTCCTCAGTCCATAGCCTCTGACGCCACGAATGTCCCACCACCCGCCGACAAAAGCAACGGCAAAAGCCCCCCACCCACCCTCCTTGGGGATTTTTTGCGCCCTTGAGTTGATTCCACTTGCCACGTGCGGGTTTCTCAACGAGTCTCCCGACAAGTTTTTTTGCCTGTGACACAAGCACCATCCGCCTCACCTCGTCAGACCACGTTTTCGCAACCGGTTCTTTCAGCCATGGGCTTTGCTGCGGTCGGTATTTTTTCGTTTGGGTTGGCCTGTGTTGTGTTGTTGATGCATCCGGAGGCTCTGAGTGGAAATCCGATTCGGGGGTCGGTGTTGGCGCTCACGCATTTGGTGACGCTGGGCTGGATCGCGTCGTTGTTGTTTGTGGGTGCGTATTTGCTGGGGCCGGTATTGGCGGGGAGTCCTCTGTGGAGTTCGAAGCTGCCGGTGTTGCATTTGATCTGTCATGTCACCGGTCTGGCGCTGATGCTGGGAGGTTTGGCGGTTCTGCGTTATCAGATTGCCTCGATGGGAGCGCTCATTCTTTTCGTGGGTCTCCTCATGCTCGTCGTGAATCTCATGAAGACGGCGAACCGCCGCTCGCTTTGGTCGCCGGCCAACCTCGCATTTCAAACCGCCATGTTCTGGCTGGCTCTCACAGGAGCAGCGGCACTCTTCATGCTGCGCGCACGACTCACCGGCAACACCACCGTGCCCCATGAAATTCTGATTGCCATGCACGCGCACTTTGCCCTGTTCGGCTTCCTCGCTCAGGCATTGCTGGCGGTCTCCTTGTGGATGGTACCGTATCTGCTGCGCACTGAAAACCCTCCGGCCTGGCTGGATCATCCCGGCTGGACGGGCTGGACGCTTCTCAATGGCGGCCTTCTCGCGATTTTTCCGGCAGTGCTGACCGGCTCGCGCGTCGTCATTCTTGTGGCCGGGGCTCTCATTGCCCTGGGGGTGGTCATGTTTGTGGTTCAGTTGGTTGGGTTATTCATGCTGCGGCGCGAGCGGGTGACCTGGGATGCGGTGATTGTGGGCACCGGGATTTTGCTGTTGGTTTTGATTGTTCTGGGGGCGCTGGCCAGCCTTCCTGCGGCGGCGGGGCGTTCTGCGGATGATCTGCGTGCGTGGATGCGGCTGTATATTTCGCTCTCCCTGCTGGGGCCGTTTGCGTTTGCCATTCTGGGCAGCGGCGAGCGGATCATCCCGCGCCTTGTGTGGCAGTTGCGGTTGGCACCGTGGTCCGGCTATGCGAACATACCCGAGCCGGACACGCTCACCCGCACTGCGGCGGGCGGTCCGGTGTTTTTTTCGCTGCTGATGGGGTGGGGGTATTTGGCGGCCGGGCAGATTTTGAATGATGCAAATTCGATCCGGCTGGGGGCGATCCTGTTGTTGGTGGCTTTTGCGTGGTTTCTTGTTTCCGTGTCGCCGGCCATCCTCCGGCTTGTCCTGGGCGTGACGCCCGGTGACCTCTCCGGCCTCCGCCTCTCCCACGGCGAACCGCCACAGCCCACACAAACCGCCTGAGCCTGAGACCACCATCGGACACCGTGGTTTCCCGCAACCTCACACCAAGCGAAAATCCGCACAGGATTTGACCTTCGACAAAGATTCTCCAATTCCAAAACTTTATGATGACCATGATGAAATCCGCTAAAACGAACCTCTGGGTGCTTGCCGGCGCTGTCGCGCTGGTACTGGGAACCGGCCTGCGCGACCTGCCCGCGTGCGATGCCTGCAATGTGGCCTTTGGCAAGGAAATGGAGGGGGCGCGCGCAGACAGCCTCATTGGGCAGGACTTCAAAAACGCCGTCCAGAAGCAGGGCAACCTTTTGAAGGGCAGTGGCCTTGGCTCCGGAGCCTTCCAGCCGGGTGCTGACAAGGGAGTTTCCCAAGCACCGGCGGATGAGCCGATGCTCGTTGCGCAGCGGACGGCCTCCAGGAAGAAAAGCGATGATGCCCAGGCATCGGCCGACATTGCGACAGCGGGAGGGGTGCAGCCGCCTGTGGGAGCACTCTCCGGAATAACCCCCGGCCGGTTCTTTGGCCCGGTGCCGGCGGATTGGAAAGATGATCCGTTTATTGAAGTGATTCAGCGTGACTACGGACTGTCCTTTCCGCCCACTTCCTTCGTCCCTCAAAACACCACTCCCGACAAGTCGTTCACACTCACGCTTTCCGAAGGCAAGACCTACATCGGCAACGGCGTCATCTACGAGGGATTCGTCACCAATGGAACAGTCCCCGGCCCGCTCATCGTTGTGGACGAGGGCGATATCGTCGAATTTACCATCGAAAACAAGGGAACAGTTCCCCACGGCGCCTCGATCCACTCCGCCTACACGCAAACTTCCAAATACCTTGGCAAGATCAAACCGGGCGAGAAGGGACGGATCGTTTTTCGCGCGACCATTCCCGGCGTGTACTTGTATCACTGCGCACCGGGCGGACATGCGATCCCCATGCACGTGCTGTTTGGCCAATACGGCATGATGGTGGTGAAGCCCAAGAACGCGACCTACGAGATGGAAAAGCGCATGGGCCAGAAACCCGACATCGAGATTTACATGATTCAGCACGAATACTATGCCAGCGGAAAAGATGCGGTGGAAGGGAATCCGCTTTATACCACCTTTAACGGAAAGCTCTTCCGCTACGTCGAGGAACCGATCAAGGCGATTCCGGGGGACTTTGTCCGCATCTATTTCCTCAACGTGGGCCCCAACCTGCTCTCCACCTTCCACATCGTGGGCATCATCTGGGACTTTGCCTACTGGCAGGGGAATCCAGCAATGGTTTGGCCCAACGGACAAACGGTCACTGCGGGGCCGAGCGATTCGTGGGTGATTGATTTCCGCATCCCGCCGGATGAGGGTGCCTACACCATACTGACCCATGCGGTTGGATCCGCCTCACGTGGCGCGATCGGTCTCATCGTTGCGAAGAAGGATCAGGAGCGCGATGCGCTGATCACCCCCGAGGGTCTGAAAAACACCCCCGAAGAAATGGCCGAAATCGAAAAGAAGGCTGTGCGGGTGATCTCACCATTCCATCCCACGAGCTTTGACAAAACCGCGAAGTTCATGCCCGGAACCCGGGCCGTGGATGTGAGCATCATAGGCAACTCGTATTGGCCCAAGATCATCGAGGTCGAGCCTGGAACCGAGGTCACCTGGACGAATGAAGACGTCTTCACCTATCTGGAGGGAGAGTTTGCCGGCATTCACAATGCGGGCGGCAGCAATGCGGATGGTGATTATTTCACCACGCCTCTCCTGGCTCACGGGGAAAGCGCCAGCCATGTCTTCGAGAAAGAGGGCGAGTACGATTACACCTGCGCACCGCACCCCTACATGAAGGGCAAGGTCATTGTCAAAAAACCCGATCTCGACCTCTCCTCGCTGACCGCTGGAAAAGGCGTGAATGCGGGATCCGGCTACCTCCTGCCGCTGGCCGTGGGCGCATTCCTGATCGCTCTGTTCAGCTTCTTCCGCTCGAGGGACAGGCAAAAATAATCTCAGGGGGAGGGCGTTGGTGCGGGTGCACCGGCGGCTTCCGAATTCTGAAAATACGGGACGATCTTGCGGATAAAATCCTGGAGCATCTGCGTGGTCTCCTCGGCAGATTTCCCTTGGGGGCGGATGCTGTCGCCAACGATGGATGACACGATCACGTAGGCCCAGCGGTGGTTGATCCGATGAAAGACGCGATCCCAGCTCGTCTTGAAAATCCGCACCTGATGGTAGGGGGTCGTGATGTTTTTCCCGATAAACCAATAGAGGAACTGTGAGCGGATTTTTTGAAAGACGCCGGGCTGTACCTCGACGGGGCGGGAGAGGTTGAGCTGCATCACATCGAGGGTGTGGCCGCTGGCAAGCGATACAGGAAGCGTGTTTCCCGCGCCAATGGACCACCCCTGGCCCGGCAGACAAATCTCGGGGCGATGGATGCTGCGCTTTTCGCTGCCGCTCAATACGATCGAGGCAACGATCACCTCCCCGCGTCCGTTTTCGTAGCGCATGCGTACCATCTCGGTGTCGCCCGGAAGAAGGTTTCTCTCAGGTTCGGTCATCTCCTCGGGGGTTCCCACAAAGTCGCCCACACGGTCGGGCAGAACCATCGTCACGCCAGGGACCGAGGTGGAGTTGAGGTTTCCCGCGCCCCGTACGGCCCAGAGCGTCATGCCCACCACCACCACCACCACACCGAAACGGATAAAAAATGCCGCTGTGAGAGGAGAATTCGCTGGTTGCTTCATGGTCTTGTGGGCTTCGGGATGGGACTTAGTAGGCATCTTCATGACGGGGACGCGACGTTGCGACCACCGCTCGGGGCGTCTCGCACCGCACGCGCCAATTGCTGGCGGAACGCATCACCGCCCGCCAGTCGGCATTGAGCGCCTTTGCAATGATCAGCATCCCCACAATCGCCACCGCAAAAACCAGATAGCCGGACAACATGTGAAAAAAACTGGGACTGTCAATCGAGCCGATGGCCGTCTCCGAACCCAGGGCAATCGTCCCAAAAGTCAGCATGATAATCCGGCACAGATTCCCCAGCACGGCCAGCGGCACGGCACAGAAAAACAGAATCCATTTTTTCCACCAGGCGCGGAGAGCGAAATGGCCATACAATGCCGAGACCATCATAAGCGCAAAGAGCGACCGGATGCCGCTGCAGGGGTCGGCGACATCCACGGAAAACAGCGCGCCAATGGGTCGGTTCACCATCGGGTCGGAGGAGGACAGGATGGCCGTCCCGCTCAGAGTGGCGGCCACGCCTATCGCATTGAGCGCGGTCACACTCGCCTTGGACATCACCACCCGCAGCGGGAAGGCCAGGAAATTATCCAGAAACAGCAGCGGCCACATGAAGCCAAGGAAGAGCCACGGAAAGGCCAGCGCGCGCATCCAGGCCCACCCAAAAAAAAGAATGATCAGCCCGGCGAGGGTCAACTGCGCACTCACATAGCCAAAATACACAATATCCGCCAGATAGCCGAACCAGTACAGAGCCAGGCTAAAAATCACCACCGGCAGTCCCGACCATGAGCCTCTTACGGGCAACGCCGCCAGTTTTTTTCGGTCAAGCCAGACGATCACCGCCGCAGCCAGGGGGACGAGCAGGCAGTGCTGCCAGTCATCGAGCTGCGTGGCCAGCCATGTGGCGGCATGAAGAACAGAAGTCCGCGTCTCGTTGTAGCCGGCAGAGTAGGGCATCCATAAAAACAACACGCCCATAATCGCGGCAATGGCCAGCACAGGCGCCAAAATGGGTAAAATCCGGGAGGCGGATGAGCGGGACATGGGTGACACGACGAAAAAGTGTCCTAAACTGGAGGAAAGCGCAACTGCGACTTTTTCCATTCGCGGTTTGCCATACCTCAAACAAGGGGTTTAATTGTCGGGTCATGATTGAGTTTTTGGAGGGCGATCTGGCCGAAGCGCTGCCCACACAGGTTGTGATCAATGTGGGTGGAGTGGGGTATTGTGCTCTGATTCCCGTTTCCAGCTTCGAGCGTCTGCCCACGCCCGGTTCGCGGGTTCGGCTTCTCACCCATCTGATCGTGCGCGAGGACGCCCACATCCTTTACGGGTTTGCCTCCGCTCCGGAGCGCGACCTGTTCCGCCTGCTCATCCAGCGCGTCAGCGGCGTCGGGCCAAAAACCGCGCTCTCGGTCGTAAGCGGTCTTCCCATCGAGATGTTTAAGTCTGCTGTCGTCCAGGGCGACGTGGGCGTCATCTCAAAAATTTCCGGGGTGGGGAAAAAGACTGCTGAGAGGATTGTTCTCGAGCTGAAAGACCGGCTGGGAGTGGCTGCCGAGTGGGAGGCCTCCAGCGCGGCCAACGCACCCAGCGCGGCGGAACTGGCCGTTCATGATGCCGTCCTCGCCCTCATTTCCCTGGGTTACAAGCAGCTCGACGCCCACAAGGCCATCAAGCAGGCGACAGCCGGTGAATCTGGTGCCCGCACCTCCGACGAGCTGGTCCGCATGGCACTCAAAATCCTGGCATGAGCGAGGCCGTCTCCCGCGCCCGAGACATTCTCGGACAACTGCCCCAAGGCGGACTCTTTCACGAAAAGAGCTGGCGGGTTTCCCCGGAGGCATTTTCCATTCCGCAGGAATTCCTTGCCCGCCTGGAAAAGCTCGGCCACCAGCTCCTGCTCTTCCAGAAGGCCTGCGCACAATTGTATCGTACGAGTGCCGACGGACGCCAGCCGCCCTGGATCGCGGAGCTTCTGGACCGCGGCAAGCCGCCGGAGCTGGTCGCCCTCCAGCGCGACAAGCGCTTCGGGAATGACATCGCGCACGTCATCCGTCCTGATTTGATCCTGACCCAGGACGGCTTTGTTATTGCGGAGTTGGACAGCGTGCCTGGCGGGATCGGGCTGACCGCCTGGCTCCATCGCGCCTATGCGCCGTGGACTCACGCCCTGGTGGGAGGCGAGAAAGGAATGCTCGAGGGGTTTTCCGATGTCCTTCCCGGGGGCGACATTGTCATGTCCGAGGAGGCCGCCACCTACCGTCCAGAAATGGAATGGCTGGCCTCGGCGCTGAATGCTTCTGCGGGAGAGGATTCGCGCTGGCGGGTGCTGGATGCCTCCCCGCGCACGGACTGGGCCCCGCATGTGTATCGTTTCTTCGAGTTGTTTGATCTGGCCCATGTGCCCTGCGCCAGCCAGCTCATGGAATTGGTTCGGAGTGGCCGGATTCACATCACCCCGCCGTTCAAGCCCGCTCTCGAGGAGAAGCTGTGGTTTGCTCTCTTCTGGCTGCGCCCCCTGGAGAGCTTCTGGATTCGCGCCCTCGGTGACCCGGTCTTTCGTGCCTTGCGCGAGGTCATCCCTCAAACATGGCTGCTCGATCCGCAGCCCCTGCCTCCCCATGCGGTCATTCCCGGCCTCGAAGTCCAATCCTGGCAGGAAGTGGCGAAGTTCAGCCAAAAGCAGCGCGATCTTATCCTGAAAATCAGTGGCTTCTCCGCATCGGCGTGGGGGTCGCGCGGCGTCATTCTGGGTGCGGATGTACCCGGTTCTCTGTGGGCCGATGAGCTCCAGCGCGCGCTCGAGGCCTGGCCCGGTGCGCCCCATGTCCTGCAAAAGTTCCACCATGCGCGCTCCTTCACCCACCCCTGGCTCGACGGTGACTCCCTCGCATCCCTCCGCTGCCGCGTCCGCCTTTGCCCGTATTATTTCATCGCCAACGACCGCGCCCGGCTCGGCGGCGCCCTCGCCACCCTCTGCCCCGACGATAAAAAACTCCTCCACGGAATGAGCGAGGCCATCCTCGTCCCCACAGCATCCCCGGACTAAATCGCGCCACCTGAGGATGTGCTCGATTTCCCGGTACGAAGACGTAGTCTGACTGGATGCGTGTCACTGTGCTTGGCTTGGCGGAAGACTTCCTTTCCCCGGTAAAACTGCCCGTTTTTCGCAGCGGGGTGCGGGCGGGCTTTCCAAGTCCGGCCGACGACTATCTGGAGGGAAACATCTGCCTGCAGGACCTGCTCATCGAGCACCCGCAGGCCACCTTCCTTGTGCGCATCGAAGGGGACTCCATGAGGGAAGCGGGAATTTTTGACGGCGACATCGCAGTGGTGGACCGGGCTTTGACGCCGACGCATGGGAAGATCGTGGTGGCCGTGGTGGATGGGGATTTCACGGTAAAGCGGCTGGTTTATCGTGGCTGCCGCTGTTTCCTTGTTTCGGCCAATCCGGAGTTCCCGGACATCGAAGTTTCGGCATGCAGTGAGAATGCGGTATGGGGTGTGGTGGCCCATGTCATCCACCGGTGCTGACCAGCGGCCATGATCGCCCTGGCCGACGGAAATAATTTTTACGCCTCGTGCGAGCGGGTCTTTCAGCCGTGGCTGCAAAACACCCCGATTGTCGTTCTCTCCAACAATGATGGCTGCGTGGTGGCACGGAGCGAGGAAGCCAAGGCCCTGGGCATCGGAATGGGGGTGCCGGCCTTCCAAGTCCGGGGGGTCATCGAGAAAAACGGCGTTCAGGTTTTTTCTTCCAATTACACGCTCTACGGCGACATGAGCCGACGGATGCACGGGATCCTGGCGCAGGAGGCGTCGGCGGCGGAGGTTTACTCGATTGACGAGGCATTCCTGGATTTTTGCGGGATGGCCGACCCGGTCGGTCACGCCCGGAAAATCCGTGAAAAGGTGAGGCGTTGGACGGGACTGCCGGTTTCCATTGGCATCGGCGAAACAAAGGTTTTGGCCAAGGCGGCCAACAGGCTGGCCAAGCGTCATCGGCGCGAGGAAGGAGTACTGCAGATCACACGGGAGAATGGCGAGGAGTGGCTGGCGCAGTTGCCTGTCGGAGACGTGTGGGGCATCGGGCGCGCCCATGCGGAACGGCTGACAGCGCAGGGCATCCGCACAGCTCTGGACATGGCACGATGGGAACCGCGCAAAGCCCGCCAAGGCATGGGAGTGACCGGGGAACGGCTGATCCTGGAGCTGCAAGGAACATCATGCCTGGGGATCGAGGAGATGGCTCCGAAAAAAAAGCAGATCATCTGCGCCAAGGGATTCGGACGACCGCTGAGCAGCCTGGAGGAAATCGGGGAAGTCCTCGCCGTTTATGTGAACACGGTGGCGGAAAAACTGCGGCGACAGAAATCGGTTTGCGGGACACTGCAGGTTTTTCTGCTGACCAACCGGCACCGGCCAGACCAGCCCCAGCATGCGCCAAGCATCACGGAATCGCTGCCCGAGGCCACCAACTACAGCCCGGAGCTGATCGCCCACGCGCGTCGGCTGCTGCAGCGCATCTGGCGCCCAAGGCACGATTACCACAAGGTGGGCATCGTATTGCTCGACCTTGGCGACAATGTCCAACAGGAACTCTTCGCACCAAAACGAAACCACGACGCCCGGATGCGGCTGCAGGCCACGGTGGACGCTCTGGATGGTGCCGTGCGATGGGGGAGCATGGGCCTCAGGAACACAATGAGCCTTCGTGCGGCCCGACGATCCCGACGCTGGACAACGGAGGTCACGGAACTCCCCGTGGCGAAGGCCCGGTGACACCATGGGCCTGCCACCGGCAATATCTGCCGCACAGGAGCATTTTGGGGCACAGCCGTTGTCAATCCTTGATTCTCAATGGCTGCCCGGCATGGATTCGAACCATGAATAACGGCTCCAAAGGCCGCTGTGTTACCGTTACACCACCGGGCAATGTTGGCTGCCGACTTGCGCACGAAGCCGCACGGACAGGATCACCAAGAACCCCTCCAACCGCAAATCTGCATGCCCACACTATGCGAGCCGCAATCCCCACCCGCAAGGTTTTTCGCGACGCAAAACACGCATCGCCGGGGGGCGTCGTGAAAAATGGGTGGGGGGTTTTAATGGGCGCGTGTTTTACGCTTGTCAGAGCGAGGAGGGCAGCGGAACATCCTCGGGATGCCAAAAGTGATTGTTACCGTGATGCCGAAGCCGTCGGTGCTGGATCCGCAGGGGGTGGCCACGGCGAAATTGA
Organism: Terrimicrobiaceae bacterium; assembly: GCA_021463905.1. Classification (GTDB taxonomy): domain Bacteria; phylum Verrucomicrobiota; class Verrucomicrobiia; order Chthoniobacterales; family Terrimicrobiaceae; genus JAJTZA01. Next base: position 9,697 of record JAJTZA010000016.1, read on the forward strand.
TGAAACAGTCGGGTCTTGCCGGAGTGGGGCGCGTGCGGGTGGGGAAATCCATTGAGATCGAGTTTGAGAGCACCCCGGACGCCGCCAAGCTGGAGGGGGTCGCGCGGGATTTGCTATCCAATCCGGTGATCGAGGATTTCCGGATCGAGACGCTTCCATGAAAGTCGGGGTTGTCCGTTTTCCCGGCTCGAATTGCGATCAGGATTGCGTGGTCGCGCTCTCCCAGTTTCCCGGCATGTCGGCAGAGATTCTTTGGCACAAGGAGGACACCGTGGCGGGGTTTGACGCGATCATCCTGCCCGGTGGATTTTCTTACGGCGATTACTTGCGCTGCGGGGTGAGCGCGCGTTTTTCGCCGGTCATGGGGGCGGTGAAGGATTTTGCGGCGGCGGGCGGGCCGGTCTTGGGGGTCTGCAATGGCTTCCAAATTCTGTGTGAGTCGGGGCTGTTGCCTGGTGCCCTGGTGCGAAACCGCGACCTGCGGTTTATCTGCGAGCACACGCATTTGCGCGTCGAGCGCACGGACACGCCTTTTACGCGGGCCGCCTCGTCCGGCCAGATTCTGCGGATTCCCATTGCCCACGGTGAAGGGTGCTATTTTGCCGACAACGACACGCTGCGCGACCTGCGCGAGCATGGCCAGGTGTTGCTGCGCTACAGCGACGAACGGGGATACCTATCCCAGGAAACCAATCCGAACGGCTCGCGCGATAATATCGCGGGCATCTGCAACCGCGAAAGAAATGTGTTCGGACTGATGCCACACCCCGAACGCGCCTGCGACCCGCTGCTCGGTAGCACCGACGGACGCGTGATTTTTCAAAGCCTCCTTTCCTGATCTATGACGCCTGAAGTGACTCCCGAAATCGTTGCCAAGCACGGCCTCTCTCCCGAGGAATACGCCCGCATCGAGAGCATCCTCGGACGCGCCCCCAATTTCACCGAGCTGGGCGTGTTTTCGGTCATGTGGAGCGAGCACTGTTCCTACAAAAACTCGCGTCCCGAACTCCGCAAGTTTCCCACGGAGGGCACGCGGGTTCTCGTCAAAGCCGGAGAGGAAAATGCCGGGGTCATAGACATTGGGGACGGCTGGGCGGTTGCATTCAAAATTGAGAGCCACAACCACCCGAGTGCGGTCGAGCCATTTCAAGGAGCGGCCACCGGGGTCGGTGGAATCATCCGGGATATTTTCACCATGGGAGCGAGACCGGTATTCAGCATGAACTCGTTGCGTTTTGGCGATATTCGCGGTGAGGAGGGAGCGGCCAACCGGCGACTGTTTGCGGGCGTGGTGGCCGGCATTGCCCACTATGGAAATTGCATCGGGATTCCCACCATTGGGGGAGAGGTTTATTTCGACGATTCCTATGCGGGGAACCCGCTGGTGAACGCATTTTGCCTTGGCATCCTGCGCCACGAACAGATCGCGCGCGGTGCGGCCACCGGCGTTGGCAATCCGGTGTTCTATGTCGGAGCGGAAACCGGGCGCGACGGACTGGCCGGAGCGGCCTTCGCATCCCGCGACCTCACCGAGGAAAGCAAAGAAGACCGTCCCGCCGTGCAGGTCGGCGACCCCTTCCGTGAAAAGCTGCTCCTCGAGGCCTGCCTCGAACTGCTGGCCAGTGGCTGCGTCGCCGGCATCCAGGATATGGGCGCGGCCGGACTGACCTGCTCGACCTGCGAAACCGCCAGCCGTGGCGGAACCGGCGTGGAAATTGATACCGAGAAGGTTCCCAAGCGCGAAACGGGGATGACTCCCTACGAAATCCTTCTCAGCGAGTCGCAGGAGCGCATGCTGGTGATCGTCAAGAAAGGGCAGGAGGGACAGGTCAAAGAGATTTTTGAGAAATGGGATTTGCCGTATTCCGAAGTGGGTGTGGTCAATGATGACGGGCTGATGCGCGTCAAGGAAGGTGGTCGCGTTGTGGTGGAAATCCCCGCGCGCGCCCTGGCTGACGAGGCCCCCGTCTACGTTCGCGAGGCGGCACCCAAACCGCCTCCCCATCCCTCGGACTCCAAAAAACTTCTGGCTGATATTCCGGAGCCGGATGCGGCGGGCATCCACTCGGCCCTCGAAACCCTCCTCAAGTTTCCCTCCATCGCCTCGAAACGCTGGGTGTGGCGGCAGTACGATCACATGGTCCGACTGGGCGCGGCCGTGTTGCCCGGTTCCGATGCAGCGGTCTTCATCGTCCGCGAGGCCAATAAAATCCTCGCCGCAACGACCGATTGCAACGCGCTCTATTGCCGCCAGGATCCCCGGGAGGGTGCGCGGATCGCTGTCGCGGAAGCAGCCCGCAATCTGGCCTGCTCCGGTGCAGTGCCCTTGGCCGTCACCGACAACCTCAACTTTGGAAACCCGTACCGCCCGGAAAACTTCCTGCAGCTTCGCGAAGCCGTAGAGGGCCTCGCCGAGGCCTGCCGCCAGCTTGGTGTCCCCGTGACCGGCGGCAATGTGAGCCTCTACAACGAGAGCCCGTCGGGAGCAATTGACCCCACCCCCACAGTGGGCATGGTCGGACTCATCGAAGACGCCGCTCATATCACCACCCAGGCATTCCAGAACCCGGGAGATGTCATTTTTTTGCTCGGCAGCCCCGGCTCGGAAATCGGCGCTTCGCACTACCTGCTGGCCGTGCACGAACGCAAAGCGGGCGCACCACCGGCACTCGACTTCTCCAGGGAAATGGCCGTCCATGAAGCCCTGCGCACGCTGATTCGTAAAGGCATGGTTCGCTCCGCCCACGATTGCAGCGAAGGCGGACTGGCCGTCGCTTTGGCGGAGAGCTGCCTGGCTGGCCCAGCACCGCTGGGTGCCACCATAAGCCTGCTGCCGGACACCACCGAGCGGACGGACGTGATGCTCTTCAATGAGTCGCAATCCCGGGTCATTATTTCCGTTCCGGAGGATCATGCAGACAAGGTCAGCGAGCTTCTCTCAGAATGTGGCATCCCCTGGACACGCCTCGGCACCGTCACCGATCAGCCCTCGCTGAACATCCGCCTCAGAAAAGATGCCGAGTATTCCTGGAATACCGAACACCTCCAACACCTCTGGAACAATACCATCGAGGAAATCATGGAGGGATAAACCCTCCGTCGAGCGCACATCCAAAAACGACAGTCGAAACTTCGCGAGGGGAGCCCGGTACCGGAGAGACGTCAGGCACGACCACGAACGCACCCGGTGAAAATTGTCCTTGATAAGCAAGTAATTGCATGCTTACTTATTGACTGATGACGACAGCAATGAAGAGAGAGCGAGCCCGGCGGCTGTCCGGAGAGGAGCGGCGGGTGGAGGCGGTGGAGGCGTTGATTGGGCTGGCAGCGGATCAGGATCCTGGTTCGGTCACCACGGCGGAGATTGCTGGGAGGATGGGGGTTACGCAGGGGGCATTGTTTCGTCATTTTTCCACCAAGGGCGCGGTGGTGGAGGCGGCGATGCGTTGGGTGGGAGAACGATTGATGGCGCGGGTGGATCGAGTAGCGGACAAGGGCATCAGTCCGCTGGCGGCACTCGAGGCGATTTTTCACGCACATGTGGATTTTGTAAGTGCGCATCCGGGGATTCCGCAGATGCTTTTTGGTGAGTTACAGCGTTCGAAGGAATCGCCCTCCCGGGCACTGGTTCGTGAGATGCTGAGTGCGTATGGACAGCGCCTTCAGCGGCTGCTTGAGGAGGGAAAAGCAGTGGGGGAGTTGGATGAAGCCCTGGATGTTCGGGCGGCGGCTGGGTTGTTGATTGGCACCGTGCAGGGTCTGGTCATGCAATCCCTGCTGGCGGGCGGAGTGAGGCGGATGCGGCGGGACGCACCTGGAGTTTTTGCCATTTACAAGCGCGGTATCCGAAAGAAGCCATGAAAATATTTCGTCAGGGAAATCCTATGGGCAAGCTGGTGGTGGTATTGGTTCCGTTGGTGGCGTTGTTTGTATTTGTGGCGGTTCGGACGGGGCCGTTTGCTTCGGTTCCGGTGACGGTGGCTACCGTGGAATCACGCGGGATCACTCCGACACTTTCCGGGATTGGCACTGTACAGGCGCGTTTTACGCAGCGCATTGGTCCGACATCCGCCGGTCGGGTAAAGTGGCTGGGTGTGGATGTGGGCGAGACGACGCGGGCCGGGCAGACGCTCGGTGAAATGGATCCGGTGGACATCGAGGAACGGGTTCATGCCCAGCGGGCCGCCATCAAAAGTGCCGAGGCCGGTTTGCGGCAGGCTGAAGAGCGGGAGTCCTTTGCCCGGACGCAGTTGGAGCGCTATGAGAAACTGCGGGCGGCGCAATCCGCCAGCGAGGAGCTGGTGGCCACACGGCGACAGGAATGGAAAGTCGCAGCGGCGGCACTGGACACCGCCCGTGCGGACGTTTCCCGTCTGAGCGCCGAGCTGAATGCCCTCAATGCACAGCAGGAAAACCTGCGTCTGGTCTCGCCGGTGGACGGGTTGGTGACCGAGCGTGCGGTCGAGCCGGGCACCACCGTGGTGGCCGGGCAGACCGTGCTCGAACTGATTGATCCCTCCAGCCTGTGGGTCGAGGCGCGTTTTGATCAAATCAGTTCCGAGGGGCTGGCTCCCGGCCTGGCCTGTCAGGTTGTCTTGCGTTCGCGCCCTGACCAGAGCCTGCCGGGGCGCATCCTGCGGGTCGAGCCAAAGGCCGATGTGGTGACCGAAGAGATGCTGGCAAAAATTATTTTTGATGTACAGCCGGAGCCATTGCCTGCGGTGGGGGAGCTGGCTGAGGTGTCGGCCCGGCTGGCTGCCCTCCCCGTCGCGTCGACCATTCCCAATGCGGCGCTTCATTCCTATCAGGGCCGCAGGGGTGTCTGGAAACTCGATGCAGAGCGCGCGGTTTTCACGCCGGTCTCACCCGGTCGTGCCGATCTGGATGGTCACGTGCAAATCGTCAGCGGCTTGGCCGTGGGTGACCGCGTGATCGTGTACAGCGAAAAGCCGCTCAAGCCGCGCCGCCGCGTTCGTGTGGTGGAGAGTTTGACCACACCATGATCAGCCTGGCCGGGCGCGACATCCTCCACTCGTGGGGGAAATTTGTTTTCACGGGGTTTGGTCTCGGGCTGCTGATTGGAGTAACTCTGACCATGGCGGGCCTCTACCGTGGCATGGTGGATGATGGCATGGCCTTGCTGGACAACAGCGGTGCGGATTTGTGGGTGGTGCAGCGGGACACGCTGGGGCCCTACGCGGAGCCATCCGGGCTTCCTGGGGATTTATGGCGAGACATCCGTTCCGTCCCTGGTGTGGCTGAAGCAGCCAATGTCACCTACCTGACCATGCAAGTCGGGCAGGGGGAGCGCGATATTCGTGCGATGGTGGCGGGGGTCACGGCAGGCGATCCCGGGATCCCGGGGTGGCCGCCGCGCCTCGTGGCTGGACGGCAGATCACTCGAGGCCACTATGAGGCGGTGGCTGACATGTCCACCGGCTTTGCACTGGGTGACACATTGCGCATTCGACGCAATCACTACACCGTGGTCGGCCTCACCCGCCGTATGGTTTCCTCGAATGGAGACCCGATGGTTTTCATCCCTCTCAGGGACGCGCAGGAGGCCCAATTTCTCAAGGATAATGATGCCATCCTCATGCAGCGTCGTCGTGCCGAGGCCGACCCCTCGCTCAACCGCCCCGGCATTCCCGGACTGCTCGAGGCCGTGCTGGGCACCCAGACCAATAACGAGAACGTCAACGCGGTGCTTGTCCGTGTCCACCCGGGATTTGCCATCCAGGACGTCGCGGAAAACATCCGGCGCTGGCAGCGGCTGACCGTCTATGACCGCGCGCAGATGGAGAGCATCCTCATTGGCAAGCTCATCGCCACCGCCGCCAAACAAATTGGCATGTTTCTCGTCATCCTTGCCTTTGTCAGCGCGGCCATTGTCGCGTTCATTATTTACACGCTGACTATGGATAAAATCCGTGAGATTGCGGTGCTCAAGCTCCTTGGTGCGCGCAACCGTGCCATAGCCGCGATGATCCTCCAGCAGTCCCTGCTCCTGGGTTTGCTTGGCTTTGTGGTCGGAAAAATTGCCGCCACCTTTGCTGCGCCGTTTTTTCCGAGGTTCATCCTCCTTATTCCGGCGGATTCATTGCGGGGTCTCCTGGCGGTGGGGGTCATTTGTGCGCTGGCCAGTTTGGTGGCCATTCGCATCGCCCTCAAAGTGGATCCAGCGGAGGCCATCGGATGATCGAGCCATGAAAGCCGACGGCATTCGTGTGGAAAATGTGAGCAAGCGGTTCGGGGAAGGGAGCGCGGCCATTTGGGCGCTCAAAGACGCCAACCTGCGCGTGGCACCCGGCGAGGTCGTTGGGCTGATCGGCCCTTCCGGCTCGGGCAAGAGCACCCTGCTCAAATGCCTCGGCGCGGTGATGGATCCGACAGCCGGGCGGATGTTCCTTCACGAGGAATTGATCTATGAAGGAGGCTGGAAGATGGGCGACCTGCGGGCGCTGCGCCGGGATAAAATCGGATTTATTTTTCAATCGCCTTACCTGATCCCCTTCCTCAATGCCACCGATAATGTGGCACTCATTCCCATGCTCACCGGCGTCCGCAACGCGGAGGCACGACACCGCGCACGGGAATTGCTCGAAGCCCTGGATGTCCACCACCGGGCCACGGCCATGCCCGCACAACTCTCCGGCGGCGAACAACAGCGCGTGGCCATCGCCCGCAGTCTCATCAATCGCCCGCCGGTCATTCTCGCCGACGAACCCACCGCACCGCTCGACTCAGAGCGTGCCCTGGCCGTCATCCGCATCCTCAACACCATGGCCCAGCGCTTCGACACAGCCGTCATTGTCGTGACCCATGACGAAAAAATCATTCCGACTTTCCGGCGTCTTTACCACATCCGAGATGGCGTCACTCATGAGGAGGCGGGTGAGGGCCGCAGTCCGGGTGGCTGAATCCGAAGAACCCCACATCTCTTGAAGCTCCGGCAGGCCGCCGGTTCCGGTCAGGCATCCCCTGCGGACGAGGCCACTTTCCGGAGCAACCGGGCGGTGTGACCTCAGAGCAGGCCGGTGGTTTCACACCACTGCAAGGCGTCGCAAAGTCCCTCTTCGGTCGTTTTTCGGGGCTGGTAGCCCAAGATACGTTCGGCCTTGCTGATATCAAAACTCATGTGCTCCATGAGAAATTCGAGACCCCATCGCCACAGGATGTCCGGGTAAAGCTTCGTCAATTCCTCCGGGCTGACGACCCGTATTTTCGAGGAGCTGTTGAGGAATTCTTTGGCGGCTTGCAAATACCGACCCAGGGTGATCGCCCGCTTGCAGGAAATAATAAAAATTTCTCCGCGCACTGCTTCGGGAACATCGAGTGCTTTAACAAAGGCACTCGCCAAGTCGGAGTTCGATCCGGACTGAATCAAAACTTCCGTGCAGGGAGGGATCGCCACCTCGCTCCCGGCCTTGAGACGCCGAAAAAATTCGATGTTTCGTCCGCCCCAGAGTTCCAGAGGGACGCGATCCGGGCCGATGATATTCGTGGGCCGGAGGATCGTGACTGGAAAGCCGTCGCTTTCCCAGAGGCTCAACGCATGGGCATCGCGCACCGATTGATTATGGAAATTGACGGGCGTTTCCTCCCGCCAGGGGTGTTCCTCATCCGCCGGAAAATACTGCAAGGGCACAAAGGTTCCTGTGGAACTGCAAATCAACAGATTCTGAGCCTTTCCGAGATGCCGGTGATACATCCGGAGGCCATCCAGAGTGGGCACGGAATCAATCACCGCATCAAAATCCAATTTTGCCACCGTATCCCGGAGGAACGCTTCGTCGTGCTTGTCCCCATGAACCATTTCCACACCGGAGAGGTTCACGCAGGCGCGCTGGTTTGTGCCCCGGGTGACCCCTATGACCTGATGTCCCGCATCCACGCAACCCCGCGCAATCCGTCCACCAATTTCACCCGAAGCCCCAAAAACCAGAACTTTTCGTTTCATAAATGGAAACGCACTCTGGTGTATTGAAGGGAGGTTGTGAAGAATAAATCACCCTCTCCTTCCGGCGCCCTTCCCATTTTCGCTCTCACTGCTTCTTCCATTGGCGTGAAAACTTACCAAAGAATTTGCACAGGATAAGCGTGAATGTTTTTGTCCGGGGTAACGAGGGTTAGTCCCTGCTGGATGGCCTGGCCAATCAATAGTCGGTCAAAGGGATCCTGGTGTCGCAGCGGAAGTTTTCCAGAAATCCAGATCGCGTCATTGGCCAGAGGAAGAAAGGATATCCCGTGTTTTTTGAGAGATTCGGGGATGATAAATTCAGGAGGCCGTCCAAGTCGCAGCTTACTCTTGGTGTACTTGATTTGGATTTCGATCGCTGAAACCTGACTGAAGAACAGGATGTTTCGTCCGTCCTCAAGCACTGTCCGTGCGGCCCGTGAGAGAGCTTGGGTGTTGTCGGAAAGCCAGAGGAAGACACACGTATCCAGCAGAAGGTTCATGGCGTGCGATCCGGAAAAATTTCGCTGCGCTCAAAGTCTCTTTGAATTTCTTGATCCGCATCGAAAAATGCGGATTCGACCGGACAGGCGCCTTTCAACTGCCCCAGCTTGCGCTTGGGCGCAGCCTTCAAGGGATCCGGCAGTGGACGAATCTCCGCAAAGGGCTTGTTGCGTTCGCAGAGAATAACGGTTTCGCCAGCTTTGACCAATCGGGCATAGTACGATAAACGCGCTTTGATTTCATAAATATTGGCTGTGGTCATGTTCATAGCATATTATAGTCATATTTATGGTCAAGGCATTCATGGATGCCGACACCTCATAAACTGGCGCTTGCTTGTGTCCGAAAAAACGGCTAACATTTCCTTTGTTATGCGCCGGGCATTTTCCCTCATAGAATTGCTGGTGGTTGTGGCGATGGTGGCTCTATTACTTGGGCTGTTGGCTCCGGTGGTTTCGGGGTGGGGTGAGACGGTTCGACGCAGGAGTGCGGTGGTGCTGGTGATGGGTGCCTGTGAGCAGGCGCGTGCGGCGGCGATAGAAAGCGGGCAGCGGGTTTTTGTGGGATTTGCGGATGCGACGCACCCCGATCCGGCGCTGCGGCATGCCGCGTTTCTGGTGTTTCGTGCCGCGACTGAGGACGAGCAGGAGGACGCGCCAGGGCGTGAGTTTGTGGTTCTTAAAAACTGGTCTCGGTTGCCGGTGCCGGTGGTTTTTCGGCCACAGGGGGAGCAGGGGGCGATTCAGCCCGTGGTGGCGGTTCCGGGGATCAATCGCGAGCTTACGGATGCGGGGCGTTTGTCTGTCGAGCAGCTTCCGGCTCTGAGTTTCACGGCCTCCGGCGGTCTTACGAGTGCCGCGTCCCCGATTGTTCTCGGTGTGGAGAACAGGCCCTCCCCGGGCGGCGGGGATCGCATCTCCCTGGCAAGGTTCACCGGACGAGCCCAATACGACGCGACAGACAATTGAGCGATGAACGCTTCCCCTCAGAGTTTCCCGCAGGGCGCAGAACGTGGTTTTTCGTTGGTCGAGATCATGATTGCGCTGGGGATTTTTTCGTTTGCGGCGGTGGCAATTCTGGGCCTTCTGCCGTTGGCTCTGCATCTGGCCCGCGAGAGCCAGAACGAGACGCGGGCCGCCCATATTGCCAACCAGATTTTTTCTGATCTGCGCTCCTCGCCACCCTCGCTGGCATTGATTGCCGTGGGAAGCCCCGTGTCGCTCCCTGCCAGCTTTCTTCAGCGAAACCTTGCGACCGCCTGGACGGAAGCGGTTTATTACGATGTGGACGGACGCCCCGTGGGTGCGGCTTCGCATCCCTCCCTGGCAGCGAAAAACCCGGAGGCGGCCTTCGTTGTTTCCATCTCGACCGCTCCCGACCAGCCCGTCATCGGATTGACCCAGGCGCAGGTGGACGTGGCCGCTCCGGCGCAAGCGACCAGTGCCCGACGCACCACCAATACCTTCCTGACGATTCTGGAGCCATGAGACCGCCCCGTTGTCTGCTCCCTTGGTGGAGGGGTGTCGGCTTCACTCTGATTGAATTGCTGGTGGCCATGATGGTTCTGGCGGTTCTGGTGGTCACACTCCTTGGATTGGTGGATGCCTCGGCGAAGCTGTGGCGCGAAAACAGCAGTCGTGCGGAGGCCTATCAGGAGGCAAGGGCCGCGCTCGATGTCATGACCCGTGATCTGGGCAATCGGCTCAAGGTGAAAGACACGAACACTTTTTTGTTGAATGAGCACGGTGCCTTCTCGAGGCTCCCGCCAGACGCGGAAGCCCACATGTCCCGGGCGGGTGCGCTGTTTTTTCTGGTGGCATTGCCTCCCGAGGCGCGCGAGCCGGAGAGTCATCCGGGAGATGTCTGCGAAGTGGGCTATTTCTTGGGATTTGGGCTGGCGCGGGAGGCACTGACTGGTGCGCCTCCGACCATGAACCTCTACCGTTATTTGCGCTCAGGGAACCCCACGTTTTCCAATCTGGCCGCCTCCAACGCGCTTTTTCAGGATGCGGCGATGGGGCCGGGTGGCGAGGAACTCCTCGCCCGGAACATCCGCAGCTTTCGGGTGACGCCGTTGAGCTACGCCAGCAACGCCTACACGACCAATTTTATTCCCAGCGCAGCGAAACCCCACCCGGATGCCCTGGAAATCACCATTGTTGCAGCCGGACGGGAAACCGCGCGACGGTTCTCCAGCAAGAGCGACTGGACGACGGCACCGCCGGCAGCCCTTACCAACGCGGAGCATGCGTTTACCACGCGGATTCTCCTGCACTGAGTGGCATGAACCGCCCCTTCTGCTCCAATTGGAATGTCCGCCGTGCGTCCTCGCTGGTGACCACGCTGCTGGTGGTGGTGGTATTGTCGGTGGTTGCGGTTGCGTTTTTTCAGGCCATGAACCTTGAGCGGCTGATGGCGCGGAGCGCGGCCAATCGCGTCCGCGCGGATCTTGTGGCTCATGGTGGTTTGGAAATGGTCAGGCGCACCATCAGGGCAGGCATCGGATCGAACTATGGTTATGCGACGATTTTGACCAACCTGGGATCCTCGCTTGAGCCGGTGCTGCTGATTTCCTCCAGCCCGGGCCATCAGCGGACGATGCCGCTGGTTTCCGGGCCGCTATCATCGTTGTTTCCTCATGCCGCGACCAACCCGGCCATGCTCTCCAATTTTCTTGTTACCGCCTCCCTCACCAATCGCGCTTTGGCCGCCGACGCCAACAAAAAGCGCGGAGCCTGGCATCTCATCAGCGAGGCTGCTCCGGGACGACGCTTCAATGCCCCCTGGATATTCCTCACCGACGCCTCAGGCCAAACCAATGCCCGCTTCTGCTTTTTTGTCACCGATGAACAGGCGAAACTCAATCTGGCCATTCATGGGACATCCGCTGTGGCCCATCGCGCGGGCTGGGGGCTGTCGGCGGATCGCATCCCGGACGGGATACCTGGCGTCACTGCCTTTCCCGGATTTTCCGGAGATCGTCCGCGCCTGCCTGCGTGGTCTCAGCTTTCCAGGGCCGTTCTGGGGCAGGCCTTTGCCAGCCGCTCCGACTTCGAGCGCACCAAACATCTTTTTACCCTGCATGACGTTCCCAGCGCGTCGTTTATTCCGGCAGGTCGCGTTGATACCAACGGGAGCTTTGCCGCTTACCGGGATGCCCACCAGCCCCGTTACAATATCAATGACCTCGCCACGAATGTCCTGTTCGGAGCGACCGCCACGGAAAGAGCCGGTCATCTCGCCCGGGTTATTGACACCAATTTGCCAGGCTTCAAGACCCGCGATCGGGCGATGGAGGCGGCCGGTGTCCCGCAAATCCGCTATGTCGAGCGCATTGCGGCGGCCATTGTGGATTACATTGATGAGGATGTGGTGCCCACGGCTCTTGCAGATGGAGAGCCGGCCGGCAAGGAGCTTGCGCCGCTCATCACAGCGATTGCCGAGCGCTACAATTGGGTGTCCGAGAGCGGTTCCGGGAGCGAGTGGACGAACGAGATCACACATGCGGTTTTTGTGCAGATGTGGAATCCTTACCAGACAGAAATCACCGGAGAGATTGGCTTCGAGCTTTTCACGCCAACCAGCGGCGGACGCTATCGCTCCATCTCGATGCCGGGCGCACCGCAGGAAGCCCTGCAGACTGTTCACGGAACAAACACGGTCACGCTCCGGCCCAACGAGCACCGCGTCCATTCCCTGGGGATGGCCACCAACATTGTCATTTCTTCGGTGCAGGGCTCGCTGAACACCGCCAACCATCCCAGGCTGGAAGCCACCGCCAGCACCAATGTCTTGCAGCCTCTCCACACCCGGTTCCGGGCCTTTTGGAATGGAGTGCTTTTTGACCACACTCCCAATGAGTCCCCGATTTTTGATGAACAGGGGCCGGGCCTGAAAAAATCCGAGGTCGGAAACAGCTCCGGCACCCGCATCACCCTGAACGGCACAAACCGCTTTTCCATCAATTACCCGCCCACCATGTCTTCCGGGAATGGGTTTCGCGCGGTCGGCGACCCCCGCCAGAATTATCTGGCCGCCTACACATGGGAGACACTGGCTCAAACCAATAGTGATGTCCGCTGGAATGGCCGCAACGACAACACCAGCGGAGCAACCCGACAAGACTACCAAACCACGTGGGTACTGAGAGATTTTGTCCGTGAAAACCCGCCGGTGGGTGGTTTTGTGGGAGATGACGATCCCACCAGCGCTCCCGCGACATGGAATCCCACGGTCGGCTCGAATGCCCCGGCGTTTTTTCGTAACGGCCCGATGCGCTCGATCGGCGAATTGGGCAATATCTACGACCCCGTCCATCTGAATGATGCGGGATTTGCCACCCGGGGCGGTGGCCCGCCATCTTGGTATGTTTCCGGAGGCGGACGGACACTCCGCTTCGGACAGCCCGAGTTGGATTACCCTGGAACGAACACCCCGACCAGCGACGAACGACGCACCCCTTCCTGGGCAGCCGATGACCGGCGCGCTCTCTCGCTGGCAGACCTTTTCACAACGGTGCCGACCAATGCCTTTGGGATTCCGGAAAGTGCGGGGCGTGTCAATCTGAACACTGCGTCCCGTGAGGTTTTGGCTGCGTTGTTTTGGGGTCTGGGTCAGGATGCGGACCCGGCACATTCCGGATCGTGGATGACGGTGGACGGTGCGTTTCGCGTTGCTGATGAGGTGATTCAAGGTCGTCCGTATTACCGGATGGGCGATGCCCACCGATTTCTGACAAACCTCCTCGACGCCACGAATTTCTCGCCGCAGTTGGGATCGGCAGCCGTCAATCCGGCCTTGCTCATGGATGCGGGGCGCGAGCAGATGCTGGCGGGCATTCTCGAACACCTCGACTGCCACTCGCAGGTCTTTCATGTGGTCGTCATTGCCGAGGCTCTGGATCGCAGAGGCCGACCGTCGGCCCGGAGCATCCTGCAGGCACTCCTGGCGGTGAGTTTCGAGAGAGACACGGATACCGGAGAGATCGTCTGCGAGGTCTCTCCCATCCACCTTCAAGCCGAGTGATCCATGCGCTCCCGACACCCGCTTCTTCTTGTTTTTATTCTGGCTGCGGGCATTCCCATGCAGGCTCAGGAACCGCCGCCGCTCAGCAGCGTCCAATTCATCAATGCCACCAGCCTCGAAGCCGTGGACCTCAATGTCCACCACGGACGGAAATACAAAAACCTGCAGCCCGGCAGCCGCGTCCCCGGCGGAGCGTTTTCACGTCAGGACTGGAAGCTTTCCTTTCACCCCTCCGGACGCGAAGAGAAGCCGCTGACCGCTCACGCCTCCCTGTCATTGTCCCGAGGGGAAAGCCGGACTGTCGTCCTTATTGGAGATGCCCGCCTTGTTCACGAACAGGGAGAGAGTCCGGCACTGCGCTCAAAAATTCTCGACTTTTCCAGCGCGTTTTCTGATGGCGAGAGACCGAACCGTCTGATCGTGGTCAACGGCCACCCCGAGCTTCCTCTTGAGATCACCCCCCATGCGGGCATCCGGCGCGAGGTTCCGCCCATGAGCAGCGTGAGCATCGCCGGGTTGCCGACAACAATCCTTGTGCGGGCTGCCATTGGAAAAAAGCATTTTGATTTACCGATGGAGTTTCTCCCTCCCACGCAGAGTGTTGTCGTGTGCTTTTACTTGCGTGCCGGCCAGCCCGATTATACGGTCATGCCTCAGTCGGATCTGGAGGAACAATAAGCCACGGCAGCACTCCGGCACACTCAAAACACCCGGCAATTCGCTGAAAATCTTTTCTCGACAAGTGGGTGGGGGTGGATGTTTACTGCAAGCAACGCTCTAATCGCACATGCCCAGATATTCCTATGTCGCGCTGGACGCCCGGGGGCAAGAATCCGCCGGAGTCATCGAAGCCACCTCGCAAAATGAAGCTGTCAGCCAGCTCCGGCAAAGCGGCTATTTTCCAAAAACCATCTCGGAGGAAGGCAAGGGTGGACGGGTTCGCGCACCCAAAGCACCCGCAGCACCGAAAGCCGCCAGCAAGGGCAAGTCACTCTCGATCCCCTTCCTCGAACGACAGACCATCAAGGGCAAGACGCTCATGATTTTCACCCGGCAACTGGCCACGCTCATTGATGCCGGCCTGCCGCTCCTGCGAGGACTGACCGTTCTCTCGAAGCAGGAGCCGGACCCGGTGCTGCGCAAGGTGACCATCAGCCTTGCCGAGGCGGTGCAGGGCGGCGGAACCTTCTCGGAGAGCCTCGCCGGGCACCCCAAAATCTTCAACAAACTCTACGTGAACATGGTCAAAGCGGGCGAGCTGGGCGGCGTCCTCGAGCTGGTGTTGCTGCGTCTGGCCGAATTCCAGGAAAAAGCACAGAAGATCAAGAACAAGGTCGTCTCGGCCATGTTTTATCCGATCATTGTGTTGGTCATTGCCATTGCCATCATGGCCTTCCTGCTGGTCTTTATCGTTCCGAAGTTCGAGGCCATTTTTGCCGACATGCTGGGTGGGAAGCCGCTTCCGGCGCTGACGCAATTTGTCATTGGTGCCAGCAATTTCATGAAAAACAACATCCTGCTCATAGTTGGCGGGATTATTGTGTTTATTATTCTCTACACGATTGCCAGCCGCACGCCAAAAGGGGCCCGGGTGCTCGATGCCATCAAACTCAAAGCACCCCTCTTCGGCGACCTGACCCGCAAAAGCTCGATCTCGAGGTTCACCCGTACGTTGGGCACCCTCGTCACCTCCGGTGTCCCCATCCTCCAGGCTCTCAACATCACCCGCGAGACCGCCGGAAATGTCGTCATCGCCAACGCGATCATGAAAGTGCACGACAGCGTCAAGGAGGGCGAGTCCATCGTCCAACCGCTCGAGGCCAGCGGGGTGTTTCCCCCCATGGTCATCAGCATGATTGACGTTGGCGAGGAGACCGGCCAGCTCCCGGAGATGCTCCTGAAAATTGCCGAAGTGTACGATGATGAGGTGGATAATGCCGTCACCGGTCTGACCTCGCTGCTCGAGCCGATCATGATCGTCTTCCTGGCCGTCGTCGTCGGAACCATCGTCATCGCTCTCTTCCTGCCGCTCATCAGCATCATCAGCGGCATGCAGCAGCAATGAAACAGTGGCACCTGCCCCGGACGCTGGCCAGGGGGTTCACCCTCATCGAGCTGCTGGTCGTCATGGCCATCATCGCCATCCTGGCCGGATTGGTTCTGAGCACCGCCGGCTACGTCCAACGCAAGGGCGCCACTTCCCGAGCGGAAGGCGAAATTGCCGCCCTGTCCGCCGCCCTCGAAAGCTACAAGGCGGACATGGGAGATTATCCAACTGGAGATAATGTCGGGAATCCGCCTGGTTCCAACGCCTTTCTGCGGGCAGCTCTCTCCCCCAACGGAACCAATGGGCTCAACCCGCTCAACAAGGTTTACTTTGAGTTTCCCAAGGGGATGGGCCCCAGTGGCGCATCGCTCACCGACACGAATGTGAACGTTTTAGACCCCTTCGGAGAAAATTACGGCTACACATACCCAGGAAACACCAACCGCAGCGGTGCCAATTTCTTTGATCTGTGGTCGCGGTCGGGAGGAACCAATACCAACGCCTGGATCAAAAATTGGTGATTGCGCATTGCGCTCACATGCTCATGCCACCATCCACGGCCAGCACCTGGCCGGTAATGTAGGCGGCTTGCGGGGATGCAAGGAAGGCGACGGCGGCGGCGACATCTTCCGGTCGGCCCATGCGCGCCTGGGGAATCTGCGCCAAAGCGCCCTTGCGCACGTCCTCGCTGAGCACCGAGGTCATGTCGGTTTCAATAAATCCGGGTGCAACGACATTGGCAGTGATGTTACGTCCGGCCAGCTCGCGCGCAATCGCCTTGGTGAGGCCGATGAGTCCCGCCTTGCTGGCCGCGTAGTTGGCCTGGCCGGCCAGTCCGAGCAGACCGCTGACCGAGCTGATGTTGATGATGCGACCGCCGCGCTGCTTGACCATGGCGCGCATGACCGCGCGCGAGAAATTGAACGCGCCCTTGAGATTGGTATCGAGGACGACATCCCAATCCTCAGAACTCATCCGCATGGCCAGCGTGTCGCGTGTGATGCCCGCGTTGTTCACCAGAATATCGCAACGCCCAAAATCGGCCAGGATTTGCTCGCCCGCTTTTTGGACGGCCTCAAAATCCGCGACATCCACCGCGTAGGGGCGCGCCGAGTCCGCCCGCAGGGCATTGAGTGCCGCTGCGGATTTTTGTGAGTTGGCCTCCGTGCGGCTGACCACCGCCACGCGCGCTCCCCTGTTGACAAACTCCTGTGCGATGGCTTCGCCGATCCCTCGTCCTGCACCCGTGACAATGGCGACCTGACCTTCCAACGTGTTTCCCATGGGGAGAATTACAGCGCGAGACGGCGGGGATTGTCGAGCGTATTTGCGAAAACGCCCCGGTGAGGGGTCTGATCTCCCGCCGTCAGCCAGCCGCATGCGGGGAGGTCTGTGAGAGGAACCATCTGAAATGCGTCCAAGTCCTGAGCACGACGGCTCTGACAATTTTTCTTTGCCTGGCCCATCATTTCCCGGATGGTGGGTTATGCGTTGGTTCCTCGGAATCCTGATTCTGGCCGCCTCACTCACCATCAGCCGGGCACGAGAGTTTTCGGTCATGGAATATAACGTCGAAAATCTTTTCGATGCGGATGGAGTGGCGGCATACGAGGACTACCAGCCTGAGAAGTACACCCCCGCCCACCTCGCGACGAAGGCTGCCAATATCGCATCCCTGTTCTCGAGGATCGAAGGGGGGCGTGGTCCGGACGTGGCGATCCTCAACGAGATTGAATTGGATCAGACGCCGGAGACCACAGTAAATGACCTGCCTGCATGGTTGGAGTCCGTGCGGGGGCGCAGCCTGACCGAGCTTTTGGCGCAGTCTCCCCTGCCGCCAGAGCTGGCGGGATTACCGGCCGAGGCGTGGCTGCTCAAGGCATTGGATGACGCGGGGATTCATGGCTACCACGTGGCGACAACCGATGAAAGACCTGGAACGTACGAAAGCGGGCACCCGCTGGCGATTCGGAATGTCATCCTCTCGCGCTTTCCGATCAAATCCGTCCGAACGCACAAAACCCCCTCGGCGCGTGCCATCCTCGAGGTCGAGATGGAGGTGGACGGCCACCCGCTGCGCATTTTTGCCAATCACTGGAAATCGGGTGCCAGCGATCCCGAGAACGAAAAAATCCGCATCGGGAACGCGCGAACCCTCAGAGCACGGCTCGATGAGATTTTTCAGGAGGATCCTTCGGCGGATGTCATCATCGCCGGCGATCTCAACTCGCATTACAACCAAAATCGCCGCTACCGCGAACTCAAGACAACGGCCATCAACGACATCCTCGGCTCCCAGGGCAATGAATTGGCTCTGCGGAGTCCGGACGCGAACCTCTACAATCTCTGGTTTGAACTGCCATCAGACCAGCGCGGGAGCGATATTTACCAGCACGAATGGGGAACCCTCGTCCACCTCATCCTCTCACGCGGCCTCTACGACCAGAACGGTGTCCAATACGTGGACGGCAGTTTTCAGGTGGTGAAGATTCCCGGTCTGAACGCGGACGTGTTTGGGCGACCGGTGCGCTGGTCGCGCGGCCAGTCTCCCCGGGGGTTTTCCGATCATTTTCCACTGCTGGCCCGCTTTCGCACGACCGAGGATGGTGCGCGCGACCGCTGGATGCCACTCAGCCATGCCGTACGGGCGGAGGGCGACTCGGGAACTCCGCGACCCGTCAATACGTCGTTGGTGGACCTCTTCGATGCGTCTCTGTCCCCCGAGAACCTGCCCGGCGGCGGTTCGATGCGGGACGGCTCATTCAATGGACGGGTTTTTCGCGTGGATGCACCCGCGCGCATTGACCAGCGCGGGATCATCCGCGTGACCGTGCAAGGTCAGGACTACGAGGTCTTCACCTACAAAAAAAACCTGCGCCCAAAAATCCGCGAGCACGTTCTGGAAACCGGACGGCTGGCTTTTCACGGTGAACTCGGAACCTATCGCGGACGCTGGCAGTTTGTCCTGCACGGCCCGGAATGGCTCGGCCTCACCAGGATTAAGACGCCGTGAGAGCGGTCTGTCAGGCGATCTTGCGGAGCAGGTCCACGCAGCGGTTGCTGTAGCCCCACTCGTTGTCGTACCAGCTCACCAACTTGAAGAAGTTGGAGTTCAGTTCGATGCCACTGCCGGCGTCAAAAATGCTCGAGTGGGTGTCGTGAATGAAATCCGAGGAAACCACCTCATCCTCCGTGTAAGCAAGGATCCCCTTGAGATAGGTCTCGCTGGCTTTTTTCATGGCCGCGCAGATTTCCTTGTAGCTCGTCGCCTTTGCCGTCTTGACCGTGAGGTCCACCACCGAAACCGTGGGCGTCGGCACGCGGAAGGACATGCCCGTCAGCTTGCCCTTCACTTCAGGCAGGACGAGTGCCACGGCTTTGGCGGCACCGGTTGTGCTTGGGATGATGTTAATGCCTGCGCTGCGACCGCCCTTCCAATCTTTCCGGCTGGGCCCGTCCACGGTCTTTTGCGTGGCCGTGTAGCTGTGGACGGTGGTCATGAGACCCTCCTCGACTCCGAAACCCTCCTTGAGGAGGACGTGGATGACGGGGGCAAGGCAGTTCGTGGTGCAGCTCGCATTGGAAATGATGTGGTGTGAAGCTGGGTCGTACTTGTCGCTGTTCACGCCCAGAACCACGGTGATGTCCTCTCCCTTGCCGGGTGCGGAGATGATCACCTTGCGCGCACCCGCTTCGAGGTGGCCGCGCGCCTTGGCCGCGTCTGTAAAAAGCCCGGTGCACTCGAGGACAATGTCCACCCCCAGCGCCTTCCATGGCAAAGCTGCGGGGCCTTCCTTGATTGCCAGACACTTGATCTCGTGGCCGTTCACAACCAGGGTGTCGTCCTCCTCCACCGCAGGAGAGGATTTTTTGCTGAAGACCTCGCCCGCGAAGCGGCCTTGGGTGGAGTCGTATTTGACAAGGTAGGCGAGGTTGTCGGCTGGCACGAGGTCATTGACGGCCACCACTTTGTAGCCTTTGTCGAGAAGACCCTGTTCCACGATTGCGCGAAAGACGAGACGACCGATGCGTCCGAAACCATTGATACCGATAGTTGCCATGATGATAGATGAATAGATATTGAGTCCTCCATGAAACGCTCACGCGGGCGTCTCGTCAAATGCAAAACGCCGCGGATGCCGTCCCAGGGATTCGAGGATGGCCTCGGCGGTTTGCGTGTGATCCAGGGCGGTGGAGTCCACGCGAAAGTCCGAGGTGTCGCTGTAAATGGCGATACGGCTTTCGAGAAGCTGGTGAAAGGATTCTTTGGGGGTGTCTGTCTGGAGCAGGGGGCGGCGGCCGCTGCGGGATGCTCGCTCAAAAAGAAGATCCGGATCGGCATCCAGCCATGCCACGATCCCCATCCGCCGCAAAGCTTCTCGGTTGACCGGTTCCAGGATCAGGCCTCCGCCAGTGGACAGGATCATGCGTTTCCGGCCAACGAGCCCCTGAAGAACCTCGCGCTCCATCACCCGAAACGCACCCTCCCCCTCCGCAGCAAATATCTCCGCAACCGGCTTCCCGGCCTTCTCAGCCACCAGATCGTCGGTGTCCACAAAATCGTAACCCGTCCTTGCGGCCAGACAACGGCCCACCGATGTCTTCCCACACCCCATAAACCCAACCAGCGCGATATTTGGAATCATGAATCGAGTCTCTCAGAATGTTTCGGAAACGAGAAATTTTTTTCGCTGGGGTGGAGTGATGAGGCCCTGTCCGTCCTGGATCTCATGTCGCACATCGTCCCCTGGTGCCTCCGTTCTCGACGGGCGCAGGCAACCGGCTAGGATGGCGACATTCTCTCATGCGGAGTTCTCATCGGAAGATTCTGTTTTTGTCTGGTCACGCCCATCGTGCGCTGGATCCTGCGGCGGCGGTGGCCTCTGGCGGAGCCGAGTTGCAAGTGGCACTGCTGGCGACGGCTCTGGTGCGCCGGGGGATCGAAACGGTCATTGCCGCTGCCTCGGATGGATTTGCAGATGGCGTGGTCTGGCGTGGGGTTTGCGTTCGGGATGCGGGACGCTTCGACACGGGCACTCCCTGGGAGACGCTGGCAGCACTGCGCCGGGTGTGGCGCGTCCTGCGTGAGGAACATCCCCAATGGGTGATCGTCTATGGATGGACCACCTGGCTCACCATCCTCTGCCTCTGGCGTCCCTTCCTCAAAACCCGCATCGGATTTGTCTGCGCCCTCGACAGTGAAATTGACGGCGGATTCCAGAGGAACCACCCGCTGCGTGGACGCATTTTCACCTGGGGTCTGCGCTGGGCCGACGCCCGCCTGTCCATCACCGGACATCAGGCCCGGCTCTTCCGGAGCCAGGGAATGTCGTGCTCGGTCACGCGGCTGTTGCTCCAGCCGACTTCCGAGAGCACGCCCACCGCAAAATCCGTGGACCTGCTTTGGGTGGCGCGCTGCCATCCGGTGAAACGCCCCCATGCGTTCCTCGATCTGCTCGAACGACTCCCCGGCGTCCGCGCCCGCATGATCTGCTCACCGCAAGACCACGAGCTGATGCGCACGGTTCGCGCCCGAGCCGCCACGCTGACCGGACTCGAATTTCTCGAAGGCGTCCCCTACCGCGAAATCCAAAGCCATTTCTCCGCCGCAAGAATTTTTGTGAACACTTCTCTGGACGAAGGCGTTCCCAACACCTTTCTCCATGCCGCACTCGGACGCACCGCCATCGCATCATTGCTGGTGGACCCGGATGGCATGATCACCAATTTCCATGCGGGGATCTGCGCGGAAGGTGACTTCGAGACCCTGGTATGCGAGCTGACCGCCCTCCTCGACTCGCCGGACTCCATCATCTCTGCGGCGGCGGGCGCGGCCCGCATTTTGGAGGAATGGCACGATAATGACCGCAATGTCACGGCGTTTCTGGAGGGCCTCGGCCCATGACGCGCGTCCTCCATGTGATTGATCACCTGGGCCTGGGCGGGGCGCAATCTGCCCTCCTGGACCTCGTCCGTCACCTCGATCCCTCACGGTTTTCCTGCGAAGTGGCCACCCTGCACGGACGAGGCCCATTTGCGGATGCGCTCGCTCGCGAGGGGTTCCGGGTTCACTCGCTCTCGAAACACCGCTGGCCGCCCGGCTACCTGGCGCGTCTTCCCCGAAGCCTCGCCGGATGGCCGATCATCCACTTCCACCTCCAGGCCGCCAACTGGCTGGCCAAATCCTTCGCCGCGCTTGAAACGGACGCAATCCGCATCGCTCACGATCACGCCAGCGGCGACCTGCGCTTTCGCGGATTCTCCAGCCTGCTGCCGGATGCCCTGGGACATTTGGGATCACACCGCGTGCTGGCGGTGTCCCCCTCCGTCCGCGAG
>JAJTZA010000017.1 GCA_021463905.1 Terrimicrobiaceae bacterium
CGGCGCGGATGAGGAACTGGATGGCGTCCCTTGGGACAAGAAACGATTCCTCAAGTGGTGTCCACTCGGTCGTGATGTTTTTCACCGTGAGGGCATTGGCCGCATCGACGAGGGTTTGTTGACGGGTGCCGAAAGCGGGAGCGATGGTGATGGCGGCTTGGGCCTCGTTGCCTTTTTCGGGCTGAAACTCAGGCAGGCGGTATTCCAGCCGGAGGATGACTTTTTTTGTGTTCTTGGGCAGTTGGTTCACGTTCCACGCCTTCAACCCACCCTTGTAATTGCTGATCTTGAACCGCGCTTGGAGGGGAACGGATAGGCGCAGGAAGTGAATGTTGTCCTCCAAGCCGATGTCGGCCACGAGCATGAGGGTACGGTAGTTTCCGGGCGCGATGTAAAAGGTGTCAGGCTTGCCGTCGCGAAGCTGGGTTTCGATATTCTGGCTGGAGATCCGGATCGGGCTGGACGGAGCCGATTTCGGCGCAAGAACCCTTGACATGACTGGCGGGAATGCATTCTTCGGCGTTTCGGTGGAAACCACGTTGCCCTCGGCATCGTAGGTGACGACACGGGTGATTTCCCCGGTTTGGCAGTTTCGGTAGGTGACGGTGCGTCCGAGATAAGTGCAGCTTTTCCCGGAAGGAGGCTCGGACTTTGCGGGAACCGGGCTCCCAGGAAGATAGATCACCTCGTGGCGCTGGACAGACCCGCTGGCGATGGCATCGGACCGAAACCAGGAGCTGGCGGTTTCTTCTCCGTTCACCTCGGTGGCTTCTTCCATGACGTTGAAAATTTCCTCCTCGGGCCGAGGGAGCATGCCGGGGGTGAAGGTGCGCAGCAGTTGGATGATATTTTCGGAAATTGTCTTGGTGGTGGCGGGAGCGTTCGTCTGGGCGACGGCAAGCTCCATGGCCAGAAGCCCGACGACCATTAAAAGCCCGAGCAGGGTTTCGATGCGGAAATGCCCGAGGGAAGCGAGAATTGGGCGGGAATGCTTTTTCATGATGTAGGTGTGATTGGTCTCGCCCCTACACGCGCAATGGTCCGGAAAAAACGGACAAAAGTTTTCCGCTAAAGACAAAATTTCAGCGATGCGGGCCCCGGCTCCCGCCTAGCCTTCACAGGCCGACTCTCGGGGCGCCCCACCCCGGGGCACGCCGGGCCGGGAATGCGAGGCGCACCATTTCAAGTAGCCGACACGGAGGACGATGATCCCCAACAGGGTCGGAACGGACAGGGCAATCATCCACAACGGCGCAAGCACCCAGAGCCAGGGAAGCTGCGCCAGCCCGAGAAAATTAAGTGCGGTCAGGAAGCCTGTGAGCAGACCCGCAAAAATAAGTATTCCCCGGGTGCCTGTGGTGGAACTGCAATCCATGTGGGCCGGAAGTGTGGGCTGCACAACCGCGCTGGAAAGGTTCATTATTCCATTCGCATTGGCTAGGAAATGTTGCGTCATCCTCGAATTTGGATACCATTTCGATGTGCCCACATCTTTGCGAATCGAACCATATCGCTTCTACGCGAACGACCGCGAGGAGCCACCGCATGTCCATGTTCAGCGTGAGAAGCACACGGCAAAATTTTGGATCGACCCAGTGAGAATTGAACGAAGCGGGAGGTTTCGACCAAACGAACTCCTCGATGTTCAGAAAATTATAAAGAACAATAAAATCAAATTACTGAAAGCATGGCATGAATACTTTGACGCTTGAAACCCACTTGTGCATTGAGGATGTCAAGATCGATTCCTCGACCATAACAATCGAGCTTTCTGATGGACGGTGCGTATCCACCCCGTTGGTTTGGTATCCTCGACTGCTCAATGGCACGACAAAAGAGAGGAAAAATTGGGAGTTGATTGGTGACGGGCACGGCATTCACTGGCCGGATCTAGACGAGGATCTCAGCATGGATGGCATGCTGAATGGTCGCCCATCCTTTGAGTCTCAAAAATCCTTTCAAAAGTGGATCGCTGAAAGAAAGAAGAAAGGCCGAACGAGCGCATGGACCTAACCCCTCCCGTCTGGCACTCGGGCTGCTAAAGCACCCCGACCACCAGCTTTCCGGGGCAACTCCTGGGGACGTTCGCAAAAAATATCGCGCCTTTATAATTTCTAAGTCAACCTACAATTCATGCCGATCAGCGCCTTGCCCAAATCTATCCGACACCACTTCGAGATTCATGAGTGGCGTCATGCATCCGGCATTTTCGAGCGCGATTTTCCCGCAGAATGAGCAGATGTGTGCGACGTTTTGTCTCGCTTCCGCCTCTGCGAGTCTTTTCTGACGACACCGGGCGGCCGCAAGTCGCAGGTTTCTGAATGGATTGATAGCCAGCTTTACAAAAGGGGCTGGGTAGAGAAGGAGTTTGATACATCTTTTGTCGTTGACGGAAAGGCAGTGGAGAGCCCAACCCATTCCGTGGACTGTTACAAAAACCGTGTTGCGCTCGAAATTTTCGGCATCAAGGAGACACTCTATGACAAAAGTTGTTAGCATCCCGCAACCCACGCCAGCCGACGATCTTCTGGCGAAGGCATCGGAAAGATATTCAACGATTCTGGCCGACCCTCCGTGGCAGTTCCAGAATCGGACCGGCAAGATGGCACCGGAGCACAAGCGCTTGCTCCGATATCCAACTATGGAATTGAAGGAGATCATGGAACTTCCTGTTCCTCGTCTTGCGGCGGCGAAGTCTCATCTTTATCTGTGGGTACCGAATGCACTTTTGCAGGAAGGTTTAAAGGTCATGGAGGCATGGGGATTCACCTACAAGTGCAACCTTGTGTGGTTCAAGGTACGGAAGGACGGAGGGCCAGATGGTCGAGGAGTCGGCTTTTACTTCCGTAACGTTACTGAATTGATTCTTTTTGGTGTGAGAGGCAGCATGCGCACCCTTCAACCCGGCAGAACCCAAGTGAACTTGCTTGCGACCCAGAAACGCGAACACAGCAGAAAGCCAGATGAGATCTACGATATTATCGAAGAGTGCTCCCCTGGA
>JAJTZA010000018.1 GCA_021463905.1 Terrimicrobiaceae bacterium
CCCGAAAAAGAAGGAGGAGGACACCGCCGGTCGGCGCAGAGAAAAACCCCAGCCCAAAAAAAAAAAACCTCGGGGGGGGGCAATCCGTCCGCCGAAGAATCCGCGATCCGAAAATGCCCGCCAGCCCGAGCAACGTCAAAAAGTAAGCGACATCGCCCGCCAGCGTCCGCCCGCCAAAGTGCAGCACCACGACAACAGTCAGTGCCACCGCCACGGCCAACGACTCGGCCAATCGCAAAACAGGAGCACCCAGCAAACGCGGTAGAGCCGTACCGGCAAAACCCGCCACAAAACAGGTCAAAAATCCCTCAACCATCACCCGCGGGTGGGATTGCCCCGGATAGTCGGGCAGAAAATTCCAAATAAACAACGGCCAGAGCAACGCCCCCAGAATGGCGCACGCCGCACCCAACGGAAAAAGCAGCCGGAACGGCTCGCCCTCCGCAACCAATGCCCAGTAGCCCGGCACCACCGGAGCAGAGGGAGCGGGCGTCTGCGACCTATTCATAGCGGAGGGCTTTCACCGGTTCGAGACGCGCGGCAAACCACGCAGGCAGGAGTGCCGCCAACGAACAGATGACAAACGCGCTCAGGCAAATCCACCAGACATCGGACACGACAATTTTGGCGGGAATCTCGCTGAATTGGTACACGCTCCGGGGAAAGACTTCGATGCCCAGCGTGGTGGCCAGCCAGTCGCTGACCTGATTGCGGTATTGGACAAGGAACATGCCGGAGACGAGTCCGGCCAGCGTTCCGAAGACGCCCACGACAATGCCCTGCGCGAAGAAGACACCGATGATTTGCCGGGTCTGTGCGCCGAGTGCCTTGAGGATGCCAATCTCGCGGGTCTTTTGCACAGTGACGGTGATGAGGGTGTTCATGATGCCAAACGCGGCCACCAGGATGATGAACATGAGGATGAAAAACATGACGTGTCGTTCCATGCGGATGGCATCAAAGAGCTGCTTGTTGAGGTCCACCCATGTGAGCGCGGCATCCGGCGGCTCCAGCTTCGCATTGATCGCCTGCTTGATGTCAAACGCGCGAAAGGGGTCCTCCGTCCTGATGGCCAGCCCGTGGACGTCCGGGCCCAGGTTATAGATCTCCTGCCCAATATGCAGTGGCACAAGCAGAAATTCGCTGTCATACAGGTAGCGTCCGCTTTCAAAAATGCCTGTCACTTCGAGTTCCATCGGCAGGAGCATCTCGCGAAGTCGCGAAGCGTCCACCGGTGCCACCCCCTCCCCTTCGGCCCGATCCAATTCCTCAAGCACCTCCTTGAAATTGCCCGGCGAAAATATGGTCACGCGGTCGCCAACGCCCGCACCCAACAACGCCGCCAGCTCGGAGCCCAAAAGGGTCTTGTCGCCATCCAAATCGTAACTCCCGGCGATCAGATACTTTTCAATGTCCACCACCCGACGCTCCGCATCCGCCTCGATCCCTCGGATTTTCGGCGCCACACGATGGTTTTTATACTGCGCCAACACCGGGCCTTGTACAAATGGCGCAACAGCGGTCACACCGGGCGTCGCCGCGCAGACCTCCGCGACCCGCTCCCAGTCCTTCAGCACCCCCCCATTTCCCACCACCAGATGCGCGTCAAAGCCAATCACCTTCTGCTGTAACTCCTCCTCAAATCCCGTCATCACGGAAATCACCAGAATCAGAACCATCACCCCCAGCATCACACCCAGGATGGAAATCAAGGTGATGATCGAAAGAAACGTGCGCTTGGGTCGCAGGTAGCGCAGTGCGAGAAAAAAACTCAGATTCCGATGGAACATCTCCACGGATTAGCAGAGTGCCCCGCGCATTCCAATACTCAATATCCCTCGCAAGAAACTCACGAACTCACTCGACGGTGACACTTTTGGCGAGATTGCGGGGTTTGTCCACGTCGCAACCGCGCGCGACGGCAATGTGATAGGCCAGCAGTTGGAGCGGGATCACGGTGAGAACCGGCAGGAGATAATCAGGAGCATCCGGCACCCAGAGGATGTCGTCAGCAAGGGACATGAGAGCATCCCCGCCCTCGGTTCCCACTGCAATCACCGGCCCACGCCGCGCCCGCACCTCCTGGATATTCCCGGCGTTTTTCTCAAAGAGCGCATCATGGGGTGCAATGAAAACCGAGGGCAATTCCGGACTGATCAGGGCAATGACCCCATGCTTCAGCTCGGCTGCCGGGTGTCCGGAACAAAACATGTAGCTGACTTCCTTGAGCTTGAGAGCCGCTTCCAGTGCCACCGGATACTGAAACTGACGCCCCATAAAGAGCATCCCTGGCGATGGAGCATACTTGGCAGCCACCTCCGGCAAATGAGCGTTCATCGCCAAAACACGCTCGACTTTTTCGGGAAGTTGTTCGAGTTCCCGCAGGATGCGGAGGCCCTCGGAGCTGGACATGTGGCGTATGCGCCCCATGAGCAGTGCAATGAGCGTCAGGATGGTCACCTGGGAAGTGAAGGATTTTGTGGCCGCAACGCCCACCTCCGTGCCAGCGTGCATGTAAACACCCCCATCGCTCTCCCGGGCGATCGTGCTGGCCACGTTATTGCAAATGCCCAGAGTGCGGTGTCCCTTCCGCTGACTCTCCCGCAAAGCGGCCAGCGTATCCGCCGTCTCTCCGCTTTGGCTGATGACAAAGGTCAGCGTGTCTTTTCCCATCGGAG
This sequence comes from Terrimicrobiaceae bacterium, assembly GCA_021463905.1. Lineage (GTDB taxonomy): Bacteria > Verrucomicrobiota > Verrucomicrobiia > Chthoniobacterales > Terrimicrobiaceae > JAJTZA01. Next base: position 2,679 of record JAJTZA010000018.1, read on the forward strand.
TGTTGCGGTAGCGAAACTCACTGGCCACTTCTGCCTCGACCGGCAGACACGCCAATTTTTCAAAAATATACTCTCCGATCAGGGCCGCATGGTAGGCAGAACCGCACCCAATGAGGACAACCCGCTCGATCTCCCGCAATTGGCCCAGGCTCATATTCAGCCCTCCCAGATTTGCCGTGGCCTCTTCAATGGAAAGCCGTCCGCGTATCGCGTCCCGAACCGTGGCCGCCTGCTCATGGATTTCCTTCAACATGAAATGCGGATAGTCGCCCCGACTCACTTCTTCCACATCACCATCCACCGTTCGGATTTCATAACCGGTGCCCGCCCCAACCAGCGACTCGATCCGGAAGCCCTCCGATCCTGCCAGGACAACCTCGAAATCGTTCAGGTAAACGACATCCCGCGTGTGATTGACCAGCGCTGACACGTCGCTGGCCAGCAGGTTTTCCCCCTCGCCAACCCCCAGGATGAGTGGGCTGCCCCGGCGCGCCCCGAGCAGCAGGTCCGGCACATCCTGGTGGATCACCGCAATACCGTACGTTCCCTGCGCCTCCCGCAACGCGCGCCGCACCGCCTCCACCAGCGTCTCGGAAGTGACCTCGCCCAGTTGCACCAAATGCCATCCGATCCGGTGAACCAGCACTTCGCTGTCTGTTTCGGATTCAAAGACATGATCCGGCATCTGTCGTCGCAGGTGTTGGTAATTTTCAATGACCCCATTATGCACGAGGGCAAGCCTTCCGCTCTGATCCAGATGGGGGTGGGCATTTTCGCGGGTCACCGCTCCATGGGTGGCCCACCGCGTATGGCTGATCCCTCGCCTCCCGGAAAGGGGTTCCTCCACCACCGCGCGTGTGAGTTCCTGAATCCTTCCCACCGATTTTCGTACTCCCCAGCTTTCTTCATCCGCCACCGCCAGCCCGGATGAGTCATATCCCCGATATTCCAGTCTGCGCAATCCGTCCAATAAGATGGGAGTTGCATCCGCTCCGCCAATATAGCCCACAATGCCGCACATAATTTTCGCGAACTCAGATATTGCTATTTTTTTTTGATCGCGCAAGCCTGTCGGGAGAATGAGCGATCGGGCGGTTGTATTGGATTTGGACGACACTTTGATTGTGGACGAGGGGGTTTCGCATGAGGCCTTTCTCTCCACGGCGGAAGAGGCCCGGCGGGCGCATGGCGCGGAACCGAAGCGATTTTTGCGGGTGGCGCAGAGCGAGGCGCGGCGTCTCTGGGCCGAGGGCTCCTGCCTGGCGTTCTGCCGCGAGATTGGCATCAGCGCCTTCGAATGTCTCTGGGGGAGGTTTGAGGGAAAATCGCCGCAACTGACCGCGCTCCGCGACTGGGCACACCCCTTTCGCAAACTCGTCTTCGACAGTGCTCTCCGCGAACAAAAAATCGAGGATCCGCAGGGCGGGTGCGGCTTGGCCGCGCATTTTGAGTCCGCGCGACGCAAACTCCAACGGCTCATGCCCGACGCCCGCGAGACCCTGGCCCGACTCCAACCCACACATAAACTCGCCCTCCTGACCAACGGTGCTCCCGATCTCCAACGCGAAAAAATCGCCGCCAGCGGTCTGGAGTCTTGCTTTGACGCCATCATCGTCTCCGGCGAATTTGGCATCGGCAAACCGAAACCGGAAGTCTTTCAATACGCCCTGAGCCTGCTCGGTGTGGATGCTTCCCAGGCGGTCATGGTCGGCAACAGCCTGGAACGCGACATCGCGGGAGCGCGTCGCGCGGGCCTGCGCTCGGTCTGGATCCAGGTTCCCGGCGCCGAAGAACATGCCGACGTTCAGCCGGATGCCACCATCACCGGGCTGATCCAGCTTCCAAAAGTTCTGGAAAGGCTCTGAAAGTGCCCTGCCAACAAGACGCTTGCCACGAAAGAGGCAAAAGACAAAACTCGCAACTGCGATGAGCGACTTTTCTTCGGATGAGCAAGGAACGGGCAGCGACGCGTGGAGCGGGCAGGTCGCTGTCATTACCGGTGGAGCCGATGGCCTCGGTCTGGCTCTCGCGTCGCGCCTGGCTCGGCGCGGCGTCTTCGTGGCGCTTTGGGACATACGTTCCGACAAGCTTGAGAAGGCGGCGCAACGGATTGGTGCGATGGCCATCGCGCAAAAGGTGGACGTCACTTCGGCAGGGCAGGTGCAGGCCGCCGCTGCCGCGCTCCGCGCGAAACATGCCCGCATTGACATCCTGGCCAACTGCGCCGGCATCACCGGAAAAACCAACATCAAATCCCACGAGGTTGATCTGGCCGACTTTGACCATGTCATGAACGTCAATCTGCGCGGAAGCCTCATCGCCTTCCAAGCCGTGATCGGCACAATGCTCGAACGCAATTACGGACGCATCCTGCATGTGGCCTCCATCTCAGGAAAAGAGGGAAACGCCGGAATGTTGGCCTACTCGACGAGCAAGGCCGCCGTTATCGGAATGACAAAAGTGCAGGGCAAGGAATACGCCGAGACCGGCATCCGCATCAATGCCATCGCACCCGCCGTCATCCGAACGGAAATGGTCGCCATGCTGCCCGAAGAACAGGTGCGTTACATGACCGACAAAATTCCCAGCAAACGCTGTGGGACGATGGAGGAATTCGCGTCTGCCGCCGAGTTTATTGTCTCACCCCGGAACAGTTTTACCACTGCGTTCACCTTTGATCTGAGCGGCGGACGCGCGGTGTACTGAGCACCGCTCAGCGCTCCCCAATCAGGATGCGCAGTCCGAAACGATTTCCTGAAATATGGCCCAACCAATATCCACAACCCTGCTTCCTGAATTTCAAGAAATCCATGTGACCAGCTCGCTGGATGGCTCCCGCGAGCCGTCGCTGCTGTGGATGCCCGGCGGAGGGGAGGCTCCGACAGCACTGGTGGTTGGCCTGCACACGTGGAGCGCGGACCGCTTCAATCAGCAGGGGCCCATGCTTGAGTTTTGCGAAGAGAGGCGGTGGGCGCTCCTGCTGCCGGAATTCCGCGGGCCGAACCTCGAAAAAAACCCCCGGGCTACCGAAGCGGGGGGCTCCCGATTGGCCTGCCGCGACATCGTGGATGCGACGCGCGAAGCTCAGAACCGGCTGGGACTGGAAAATACGCCGGTTTTTCTGCACGGAGGCAGTGGCGGGGGCCACATGGCACTCCAGACGTCCGCACGCGAGGACTTCGCATGGACGGCGGTCTCCAGTTGGTGCCCGATCACCGACCTGGCTGCATGGCACGAACAAAACAAGAATTACAGCAGACACATCGCAGCCGTCTGCGGCGGCCCTCCCAATGCCACCACGGCTCACGAATATCACGACCGCTCACCCCTCCACCGCTCTGAAGCTTTGGCAAAAATCAACCTCCTCCTGGCACACGGACGCCAGGACGCTTCCGTCCCACAGTCTCACAGTTGGCGGTTGGCCACGGCCATCGAGTCGCACAACCCCCGACAGTTTTATTTCCAGATTTTTGATGGGACCCACGAAATCCATCACGACGTGGCCTTCCGGTTTTTTGACCGTTGCATCCAACGCCAGAACCAGTCCGAGCTGACCGGGTAGCAGCCGCCCTCCCTCACTCAAGAAAAGCTCCGGATGAAAACCCACAACCACCAACAAAAAAATTGGCAATCTCGGTTTGACAATCGGGTGGAAATTCAAGAGGATTAACAATTCTCAAAATTGTGAATAATTTTAGCCTGATTGCATGAACCACCAAATTTTTGATAAAGCATCCGCTGTGATTTCTGATGCGCCACTTCTGGTCAATATTATCTCGAAGCGGGTACGGCAGCTCACCGATGGCAGTCGGCCCATGATTACATCCGACCGGCCCATGGGTTTCATGGAGATTGCCCTCACGGAAGTGGCGCAGCACAAGTTGACCGCCGACCGCTTGAGTCAGGACGCACCGGCCAGGAGCACCCCTGCGAAAAGTCCGGCAGCCAAGGGCGGGTCGGCCAAGAAATAACCCGCCCGGTCGGGCTTGGGATGATGTCCGCCGAGATCGCGACCAATCGGAAGGCGCGGCACGATTACCACATTCTGGAGAAGTTTGAGGCGGGGATCGAGTTGCGGGGGACGGAGGTCAAGTCCATCCGGCTCGGCCATGTCCAGTTGCAGGGCTCTTACGCCAAGGCGCAGGGACGTCAGCTCTTTTTATTCGATTGTGACATCCAGCCCTACGACAAGGCCGGAACAGAACAGCACGAGCGGCGACGCCCGCGCCGACTCCTCCTGCACAGGAAAGAAATCGAGCATCTGATTGCCGAAGTCGAACAAGCCGGACGCACCCTGGTGGCTTTGCGCATGTATTGGAGTCATGCGCATGTAAAGATCGAGGTGGGGGTCGGCAAGGGCAAGGCGGCTTCGGACAAACGCGCCGACCTCAAGCAGCGCGTTCAGGAGCGCGAGACTTCGCAGCTGTTGGCCTCGATCCAGCGCCGGAGCCGCTGATTTTTCGCGCGGGCACTGGAGTTCTGCGCGGCGCAACGGATCAGCCGCGCAGGAGCCTGGCCAGGATGTCTCCGGCAAGCTGCGGGTTGGCCTTCCCCTTCGAGCGCTTCATGACCTGGCCTTTGAGAAAATTGAGGGCGGCCTCTTTTCCTGAGCGAAAATCCTCCGCCGGACCGGGGTGCTCGGCGATGACCGCCGCCGCGAGGGACTCAATGGCTCCGGTGTCACTGACCTGCTCCATCCCCCGCTCGCGCACGATGACTCCGGCGGATTTCCCGCTGACAAACATCTCCGCGAAAACCTCCTTGCCCTGTCTTGAGCTGATGGTTCCGGCGTCCACCAGCGCAGCCAACTCCCTCAGAACTTCAGGCTGAAGCGGACATTCCTCGATCGGGAGGCCCGACGACGAAAGCGCACTCAGGAGGTCGTTGAGCAGGTAGTTGGCAATGGTCTTGGGTTTGGAGGACTGCTCGGAGGCCTTTTCAAACCATGCGGAGAGGCTGCGGTCGTCGGCCAGAACCGCCGCATCGTATTCGGTGATGCCATACCTGCTGACAAACCGTGCGCGCTTTTCCCACGGCAGTTCCGGTTTTCGTGTCTTCGCAGCCTCGACCATGGTCGCGGTCTGCACGGGCAACAAATCCGGGTCCGGAAAATACCGGTAATCATGGGCACTTTCCTTGCTGCGCATCAACGTGGTCTCTCCTCGCCCGTCATCCCAGCGCCGCGTCTCCTGTTCGAGCCTCCCGCCGGACTCGAGAACCGCGATCTGCCGGGGGATTTCATAAGCAAGGGCCCGGCGCGCCCCCGAAATCGAATTCAAGTTTTTGATTTCGATTTTTGTGCCCAGGGGTGCCTCTTCGGATGGACGCACCGACACGTTCAGGTCACAGCGCATCTGGCCTTTTTCCATGTCCGCATCACTGATTCCGCCATAGACCATGACTTGCTGGAGCACGGTCAGATAAGCAAAGACCTCCTCCGGATCGGCCATATCCGGCTCGCTCACAATCTCGAGCAGCGGCGTCCCGCAACGGTTGAAATCAATGCCGGTCGCGGTATCCATGTGGAGCGATTTGGCCACGTCCTCCTCGAGGTGAATCCGGGTGAGCCGCACCTTCCAGCCGGGACGCCTGATGGACTTCTGCGCGTCCTTCGGATAGGCCAGATCGTGAAGGGGCACCTCCCCTCCAAGACAAAATGGCTGGTCATACTGGCTGATCTGGTAATTTTTCGATACGTCCGGATAGAAATAATTTTTACGGTCGAATTTGCAGATTGAGGGGATTTGGCAACCGAGCATGAGGCCGGCCAGCGCGGTGAGGTTCAGGGCTTCGTGGTTCATGACGGGGAGTGCGCCGGGGAGCGCGAGGCAAGTCGGGCAGACGTGGGTATTGGGGTCGGCCCCATGCTCGACGCGGCAGCCGCAGAACATTTTGGTTTGGGTTTTGAGTTGGACATGGACTTCCAGTCCGATGGTGGTGATGTAGCTCATGGATGGTGATTCTTTGGTGTCGGCGTCTTGGGATGCGGGTTGGTGGTGGCGTAATCGAGCGCGGCGCGCAAATCAATTTTTTTGAGCTGTGCGGCGACGGTCGGATCCTCGATGGTCTTGTGGAGGGCGGGGTTGGTCAGCAGGGCGATAATGTTGCGTTTTTGCGATGCTTCGAGAATCTGTGGGTCATTGAGCAGCGCGGTGATCGAGGGGTTTTCGATCAGCTCCTGGATTCCAGGATACTCGATGAAGCGGATCATGGCACTTTCATCGCTGGTGATTTGCGCGACCTTGCGGATGAGGTCATAGGTCTCGACGGGGAAGACATCCACGGACTGGAGAAAGTTCCCGGTCTTTCCCATCTCGAGGGACTCCTTGAGCGTGACCAGCCCGCTGGCCACCGGCGGGGGCGGCCCGGACTTTTGCGAGAGCTTTTCCGAGTGCCCGGCCGCCAGCGCACCGAGACTGCGCACCACCGTGATCCCTCCCCACAAAACAAATAATCCTAGGAGCAGCCCAAAAACCGCTCCGCCACCGCCCCACAACAAACGAAAAATCCCCACGGCCTGCTGGTCGGTCTTTTTGAAAAAAAGCAACCCCGCCAGCCAACACCCGAAAAACACACTCAACCCCAAAGTCGCACCAACGATGATCCCGGACAGCCAGCCTCCCGGCGTGCGCCAACCCCCAAAAACCGCCGCCGCCGCCTGCGCGGACACGTAGGCAATCAAACCCGACATCACAAACGCTCCAAAGTTCAGCCCCGCACGAACCGCTCCGGCACGCCACCCACGCCACATCTCAAAAAGCAGAAAGACACCAGCAAAAAAGAGCAGGCCGACCTGCCACAGCGGAGACCCCTGCGAGATGTTCATCCTCGGGGGAGCGCATCCTGGGCGCGTTGCCGCAGGGCATGGTCGCACAGAACCAGCCAAATCATGGCCTCGACAATGGGGACGGCGCGGGGCAGCACACAGGGATCATGACGACCGCGCGCAGCCAACTCCACAGGCTTCACATCCACGCTCACCGTCTTTTGTGCGCGGAGCAGGGTTGCTGTCGGTTTGAAGGCGACGCGCAGGAGGATCGGTTCGCCATTGGAAATCCCCCCCTGGATACCTCCCGAGCGATTGGTCTCTGTGCCCACACGCCCATCTTTGACGACAAACGCATCGTTGTGCTCGGAGCCAAACAAGCGCGTGCCCTCGAAGCCGCTCCCGAAGGTCACTCCTTTGGTGGCAGGGATGCTCATCACGGCTTTGGCCAGATCCGCATCGAGCTTGTCAAAGACCGGCTCTCCCCATCCGGCGGGCAACCCCCGGACCACGCAGCCGATAATTCCACCCACCGAGTCCCCCGCCTTGCGCACAGCCTTGATCCGCTCAGCCATTTGCCCGGCCGCAGCCACATCAGGGCAGCGGGTGGGATGCCGCTCGACGGCCTCACGAGTCACCGTCAACGGATCCACAGAAGCGTTGAGGTCGTGGAGCGACTCCACAAATGCGACCACCTCGAGAGACGGGTGCAAGGCGCACAGGGCCTTTCGCGCGATCGCGCCTCCCGCCACGCGCCCAATGGTCTCCCGTGCCGAGGAGCGTCCGCCACCCTCCCAATTCCGAATCCCATATTTGGCCTGGTAGGTAAAATCCGCATGCGAAGGCCGATAAGCGGTTTCCATCTCACGGTAAGCATCAGGACGCGCATCCGTGTTGCCCACCATGACACAGATCGGCGTCCCAAGCGTCTGCCCACGAAAAACCCCCGAGACAATCGCGCAGGCATCCGCTTCACGGCGCGGCGTCACCAGATCGCTCTGCCCCGGCCGCCGCCGATCCAACTCAACCTGAATGTCGGACTCAGCCAGCGGCAGGCGCGGCGGACAGCCATCTACAACCACCCCCACCGCTCCCCCATGCGACTCTCCAAACGTCGCCACACGAAAAATTTCTCCAAAAATGCTCGACATGCCAAATGCACACTATATCGGCACCACACCAAATGTCACGACCGCAGAGAATACTCGAAAGACCGAGCCGGGATTGTCCGATTGGCGCGTGATTTGCAATGTGTGCGTCTTTCTGCCACAATATCCCGTTTATTGATTCATGAAAATGCGATCCATCATCTCCGGAGTGATCCTGTCCGCTGGTATTTATCTTGGATCCTTGCTTCCCGCCGCAGGTGCCTCAGCCGACCCGGGCCAGGTTGCCATCACCGTGGCGCGCTGGCTCGAACGCGGACATTACAGCCGCGAGCGACTGGACGATGCCATGTCTCAAAAGCTCCTGAAGGCCTACCTGTCCAACCTCGACTACAACCGGCTGTATTTTACCCAGGCGGATATTGACGAATTCACAAACAAATATGCGACCACCCTGGATGACGCGATTTTGACCGGGGATCTGGAGCCGGCCCGAGAGATTTTCCAGCGATACAAAGCGCGGGTCGAGGCCCGGATGAAGAAGGCGAAGGTGCTGGCAGGCAAGGAGACGCGATTCCAGTCGAGCCGTTCGGTCAAAATGAACCGTCAAAAGGCCGATTGGCCCAAGGATGAGGCTGAGGCGGACATGCTGTGGAAGGACATTGTGGAGGCGGAATTACTCAAGGAGACCCTGGCGGAGGTCAAGCTGCGAACGCCGAAGGAGACAGTGGTGCGCCGTTACGATCAAATCCTGCGCAATGTCGAGGAGACCGACGATGAGGATGTGGTCAAATACTTTCTGAGTGCCCTGGCGCAAAGTTACGACCCGCATTCGGAATATCTGAGCCAGTCGGATCTTGAGAATTTCCAGATTTCGATGAGGCTTTCGCTGGTGGGGGTCGGGGCGGTGCTTCGCTCGGAGGATGGCTATGCGAAGGTGATGGAAGTGGTGCCCGGCGGCCCGGCGGATAAGGATGGTCGTCTCAAGGTTGGCGACCGTATTGCCGGGGTGGCCCAGGGCAGCAAGGAGTTCGAGGACGTGGTGGACATGAAGCTCGATAAAGTCGTCGAAAAAATTCGTGGTGAGAAGGGAACCATCGTGCGGCTCATGGTGGTGCCGTCTGCGGCGACGGATCCCGCCGACCGCCGGGTCATCGAAATTCTGCGTGATGAGGTGAAAATCAAGGATCAGGAGGCGAAGGCCGAACTGCTGGATCTCAAATTGCCTGACGGAAAAACCGTCCGCATCGGCTGGATCACCCTGCCGTCATTTTATTCCGAGAATCGTCCCGGCTATCCGGTCAAGAGTCCCACTGCGGATGTGCGTGCTCTGCTGAATCGGTTGAAGTCCGAGGGCATGCAGGGGCTGGTGATGGACTTGCGCAAGGATGGGGGCGGCTCGCTGGAGGAGGCGATCAATGTCACCGGACTTTTCGTTCCCAAGGGCCCGGTCGTCCAGGCCAAGGACTCGAATGGAAAAATCAGCGTTTCTTACGATCAGGACTCCTCGATCGCCTATGGCGGCCCCATGGTGGTGCTGACCAACCGCCTGAGCGCGTCGGCCAGCGAGATTTTCGCGGCGGCACTGCAGGATTACGGTCGCGCGGTGATTGTCGGCGACGAGCGCAGCTTCGGCAAGGGTACCGTCCAGACCGTCCTGGAACTCGGACGGCTGATGAGTCCCTTCAGCTTTTCCTCGACGGAGGCGGGGGCTCTCAAGCTGACCATTCAGAAGTTCTATCGTGTGCGTGGCGGTTCGACGCAGCTTCACGGGGTGGAGTCCGACATCGTTCTTCCCTCGCTCACCGATAATCCGGAAATTGGGGAGGGCTCGCTTAAAAACTATCTGCCGTACGATGAGGTGGCGCCGGTGAAACTCGCGGGTGGCATGGCGGAGCCGCCTCTGTTTCTCGACGAGCTGCGCGAGCGATCAAAAGCGCGCGTACTGGCAGACCCGGAATTCCAGTACATCACCGAGGACGCCAGCCGCCTGCTCGAACGCATCCAAAATGGGACGGTCAGCCTTAACCTCTCGTCCCGCAAAGCCGAGCTGGCCTCCGACAAAAAACGCAAGGAAACCCGCCAGTCTGAGCGGGCCACCCGCGGCCCCGCCCTGAACGTGGCCGCCTACGAAATCAAGCTCGAGGACCTGTCTTCCAAGTCGCTCCGACCCGTCGCCTACAATCGGAAGCGCGAGAAGACCATCCTGGCGGAACCGCCTTCTGACGAGGAGACCAAGGACGTGGAGGAGGATGCCTCAACCCCCGATCCTGTGCGTGATGAAGCCCTGCGCATCATCAATGATCTGATCCAACTCTCGACCAGCCCCAAGACAGTGCAGGTCGGTCAGGAGACTCCTGTCTCGGAATCCTCCCCCTAGAGGCGATAAGCGATCCCATGTTTCAGATTATTTTCAACGATACCAGCGCGGCGGAAATGGCGGCATTGCCAAAGGATCTCCAAATCGAAATTCTGACAGATTTTCAATTTTTGCCGGGAAACTTTGAGGACCTCGATGCCACGCGCTTTGGCAAGGTCAAACGCGACAAACAGGAATTGTACCGCTTTCGCGCGCGCGACTATCGCATCTATTTTGGGCCGCACCCCTCGGGGATTCTCATCCATCGTGTTCTGCATAAAAATACCATCCGCGACTTTCTCTTTCGTTCAAACCTTCCGCTGGATGAAGACGAACAGCTCGGACAGGCGGTCGGTTTTTGGAAACTCATCGAGGCCGCCGGCGAAAAGCAGCCGTGAGCGTTTTTCAATCCGAGACCGAGCGTCTCGAAAAATTTCCCGTCGCGGCCCATCGGGTTTTTCTCGGCCATGCGGCCGTGACCGCCCTGCCAGCCTGCGCGGCCCGGGCCATGGCCGACCATGCCTGGTCGGAAAGCCACCACCCGGAGGATTTTGGAGAAACCCTCCGCGTGATCGCACGGACACGTGAGGTCTGTGCGGCGGCAATCAATGTCAAACCGTCGGAGGTTGCCCTGCTCGGCCCCACCGCACTGGGTCTGAGCCTCTTTGCCAATGGCATCGCATGGAAGGAAGGCGATGAGCTGATCTGCCACGCGGACGATTATCCCACAAACGTCTATCCGTGGATCAACCTCGAGCGCCAGGGTGTCCGGCCCGTCTTGTTGCGTCCTGCGGTTCCGGGCCGCATCACTCCGGAGGACGTCCTTGCAGCCCTGACGCCCCGGACACGCATGGTCGCGCTGGCCACCTGCCATTTTCTCAGCGGTTGGAGGATTGATGTTCCCGCCATCGCCGAGGTTCTCCGCCCTCGCGGGGTGCTCTTTGCATTGGATGCGATCCAGACCATTGGGGCGTTCCCGACAGATGCTTCCTGCGCAGACTTTCTCAGCGCGGACGCGCACAAGTGGATGCTGGGCCCCATGGCCATTGGTATCGTTGCGGTGGCCGAGCGCAACTTCGAGGTGTGCCGGCCCACGCTCCTCGGGGCATGGAATGTCCGCTCACCGGAGTTTATCCCGCAGCCGGGGATCGAATTCGAGGAGACCGCCAGGCGCTACGAGCCGGGCGTCCTCAACATCGCCGGCATCCACGGAATGCGAGCCAGCCTCGAGATGCTGGCGTCCGTCCCCGACGTCTCATCGAGGATTCTCGCCGTGCGGGATGAATTGGAAGACCTCCTGCGCGCACAAGGTTTTGTTTTCCTGTCCCCCGACCGCTCCGAACCCCTCCGTTCCGGCATCCTCACCGCCCGCCACCCCGACCGCGACCCGCGCAAACTCTTCGCCACCCTCGAAGCCAACCACATCACCGCATCCCTGCGCGCCTCCCGCGACGGCCAACACTGGCTCCGCTTCAGCCCCCACTTCTACAACACCTCCACCGAAATACAAAAAGTCGCCGCTGTCCTTGACCGGTAAACCTGGCAAACCGCTCGGCGGAATTGAAAAATCGCATTGCCACCCTTCAAATAATCATCCTAAGATTCTCAGTCTTGGCGCGTTCGTCTAGGGGTTAGGACACGGCCCTCTCAAGGCCGGTGCACGGGTTCGAATCCCGTACGCGCTGCCACCCCTCGCTGTGCGGTGTGCGGCTCACATTCCCTCCGACAGTTGGGATCCCTGACGGAATACCGATCCCTCGCTCGTGCGCGGGAAGGCGGGCTGTCTGATTTTCCTGCTGGTGGGGATCAGTCGAAAGCGGAGAGACGCCGGAAGTCCTCGAGGCGCGAAGCGATATCGTCTTTTGAGAGAGCCTTGAGGCGTTCGAGGCTGAAGTCCTCGACATCGAAGCTGGCCAGGACGCTGCCGTGGAGGATGGCCTGACGGAGTGTATCAAAGGAGACCTCCGCTCCGCTCTGTCCGGCAAGGAAGCCCGCCAGCCCGCCTGCAAACGTATCGCCGGCGCCGGTCGGATCGCGGATTTCCTCAAGCGGATATGCGGGACAGGCAAAGAATTGACCTCCCTCGCCGAAGAGCAGGCAGCCGTGCTCGCCTTTTTTTACGGCCACAAAGCGCGGCCCATACTCCCGGAGTTTGCGCCCGGCCCGAATCAGGTTGGTCTCGCCGGTGAGTTGGCGGGCCTCGCCATCATTGAGGATGAGCATGTGGACACGCGCCAGCAGCTCGAGGAGGCGGTCTTTCGCAATTTCAATCCAGAGGTCCATCGTGTCGGCAATGACAAACCGAGGCTGGCGCATTTGATCGAGAACCAAATGCTGCAAGTCCGGAGCGATGTTTGCCAGGAGAACGATGGGAGTCGGGCGAAAGTTCTCCGGAATCGTGGGACGGAAACTCTCGAAGACATTGAGCGCCACCGAGCGGGTCTCCCGCGTGTTCAAGTCGCCAAAATACTCACCCGACCAGCGGAAGGTCTCTCCATCAGCCACCTTCAACCCACTCAAATCAATCGGTCGTGACTTGAGCAACTCCACGTGAGCCTTCGGAAAATCATTGCCCACGATCCCGACAAGATTCACCGGACTAAAAAAACTCGCGGCAAATGCCCCATAGGAAGCCGAGCCTCCCAACAGGTTTTTCTCCTCCGCCTGAGGAGTTTTCACGTCATCCAGCGCAATCGAACCAACAACAAGAACGGACATAAGCAGCGGAGTCTGTCCGCACTCTCCACGAATCGCGAGAAAAAAACGCCGTCAGCGCACGACGCTCTTGCCGTCACTCACAACTGCCGGTGCCGCGCCACTCACCGGCTGCGGCTGCGGGATCCCTTCGCGAAGCATCCGTGTGTACGGCCCATCCACCTTTTGCGGAGAGTAAAGATCGCGACGATTTTCAAGCGTGGTGCAGGAAACCAGAAGAAGAAGAGGAAGCAACGCAGCAATCAGTTTCATGCCGCGCATCCAAGCGGAAATCCCTGCCACTGTCAAACCAATCCGCCCAGTCCGCCCATCTGCAATCCCGGATCCTGTGGATGAGGGGCGTTTCCTGAATTCCACACGGAATGGCCAGCGGACGATCAGGATGCGTCAGGCAGGATTTGACGGGTCAGCCGCTGGATGCCCTCCTTGGCGAACTCGCTGGGCGGGGATTCTTTCTGGGCCTTAAGGAACCATGCCAGGCTCGACCCCGTCTGCTTTTTTGCCTCGAGATCCTGCGCCTTGCTCAGGGCGTGCACAAACTCTGCGGCCTTGGTCGTCAAATCCGCCCGGAGTTGGTTGAGCTTGTTGTCGTCGGGAAACTCCAGAAACGTCCGCTCGACACCTTCCCATGCGCCAGCGACATCGCCGCGTTTTTCGATTTCCTGAGCGCGAATGATGGTGGTTTCGATGGCGGTCATGTCTTCGAGCACTTTGCGGAGCTGTTCCTGACGGTCAGGATACAGAGCCGTGGCGGCAATGAACCGCATGCGATCGTCAAAAATCTGACGGTAATTTCTCTGGGCGAGGAGCTGGTCAAAATCGAGCAGCGCGCGGTTTTGCACATCGGTTTGAGAAAAAATCTGCGTGCTGACTTCGGCGAGGGCGGGATTGCGCGGCCAGAGTTCCATGGCGGCGCGCAGCTCGGTCTCGAGCGTTTCCCGGTCACCACGCACAGCGGCATTGCGGGCCTTGGCAATGTGCATCGCAGCCACCGCCTTGTCGGTTTCAATCTTCGCCGTGGCTTTTGAACTGTCAAAGTCCTTGGCCGTGGCTGCCAGCTTGGTGATCAGTTGCGCTGCCAGCGCATAATCCTTCACTTCCATCGCACTGAGGAGCTGGTTGGCGTGCTGCGCAAAGACAAGAGCCTGACGTTTTTGCTCGCGGGGCAGTGTGCGAACCTCGGGGAGGTACTCGCCGATGAGGAATGTCTCGCCGAGCCGCTTGGTCGCGCTCTCGAGCTCGTCTTTTTCGAGGAGGTATTGGAAGGCGGCGATACCCTGGGCGACATCGCGCATGATCTCGCTGGCCATCGCATCCAAGGTGCCCACGGTGGGGGGCATGCCGGAGGTCTTGGAAAAGATGTTCTTGGCGTCCTTTCCGACGCGGAGCTTGCTGTCGCCATCCGCAAAAATGGCCCGGTAGAAGCGTGTGCCAATCAGGGTGTGCTGGAACCGCCTCTGCAAAAAGAGCTGCGTGAGGAGCGCTTGGAACTCGATTTTGACCTGGGCTTCCGCGACTTCCTCCTTCAGTTGGTTGGCCTTGAGGAGCGCGTTGACCTCGGCGAGCCGCGTGAGCAACGGCTGCATTTCCATGTCGCGTTTGAGCTGCTGCCGCTTGATCGCCTCGGTATTGGCCTCTGCCGATTTGGTGGTGGAGATATTCTGATCGAGCATACTGCCCTGTGCGGTCAATTTGGCATTCCACTCGAGGCGTTTGCGCTCGTCTTCCAGGGAGGTATTGGCGGCAGCCAGCCGCGCCCGGTCTCTCTTGGCCAGCCATGCCGTCTGCACCTGACTGGCAAGGGCATCACAAAGATGGCCGTCCACCTCGAACTCCGCAGCTTTGGGAAGCAGCTTGAAAGCTTCATCCTGCGAGGCGGGCGTGATTTTGCCCGGTGCGAGCTTGTCCATGATGGCCGCTATGATCGCCTGGTATTTTTTGTCGGTGGCATCCTCGGAGTCGGGCGCATTCAGGAATTTTTCAAAGCGCGCCTGAAAGAGACGGTTGTTGTTGATATTCCAGTTGCGCCCATCCCATGTGACAATTTCGCTGCCGGGATCCAGGAGCGGGATGTCTTTGCCAAGAAAGGACGATGGCGAAGAGGAGGGCTTCGCACCCCCGGAAGCGGAGGGCGAGGCGGCATCACCGGCTTGAGAGGGCTGCGCAGCTTGAGGCTGCAGGGGCGTCTTATCGGGCATCTGGGCAAACAAGCCGCCCGTAATACCCATCGCAAACAACCATGCGAAATGCTTCATGACTTGATCAGGTTTTTGGTTTTGAGGATTCCCCCTGCGCCAACCTCCAGCAGAAAATAGAACCGTTGTCCCTTCTGGATGTTCATGTGGTTAAACTCCGGCGGAACCAACACTGGCAGCACTTCGTGTCCGGAGATCATCTCAACGGCGATCAGCCGCCCAGACGCCGGCGAGTTCTCAAGCTGATTGGCCACCTCCCCTTCGACCCGGTACACATTGCCGCGCAGACTGTTCGCATTTTCGAGGTAGTCCTTCGCATCAAGGTCCGGGCTGGTGCGATACGGGTTCGTGTCGCCCGGAAAAAAAAGCACGGCACCCACGAAGGCGGCCACAACCAGCCCGACCGCCAGAATGATCCCTTTCCAAGATTGGGAACGCTGCTTTCTTCTCGCCATAAGAAAACATCTAACCCCTCAACACCGGAATCGCAAGACTCCGTGTGCCCAACTCCTCCAGAGTCCGAAATGAGAAAAATCTACAGGAGACCGAAAGGATCAATATCCACCGCGACAAAAACATCCTCCGGCATGGGCAACGCATCCAGGGTGGCCCGGATGTGACGAGCCAGCGCGCGTCCGGAGGGGCCACGCAGAGCCACCTGGAAACGATAATACGATTTGGCGCGCGCCAGGGGAGCCGGGGCACTCTCACCGCAAACCACGCCCTCCGGCAGGCCAACGAGCAGCTTTCGGGCCAGGGTTTCGGCACAAAACTCCGCGCGTTCGAGCGAGGACGAGCGCAGAGTGATGAGCGCCATGCGACGATAAGGCGGGAATCCAAAGTTGGAACGAAACTCCAGCTCCTGCTCGGCAAAGCCCTCAAAGTCATGGTGGCGCGCAAATTGGATCGAGGGGCTGAAGGGCGTCCATGTCTGAACAAAAACCTCGCCCTCGATGTCACCCCGTCCGGCACGTCCGGAGACCTGCGTCAGGAGCTGAAACGTGCGTTCGCCCGCGCGAAAATCCGGTACGTGCAGGCCGAGGTCGGCATTGATGATCCCGACGAGGGTGACGGAGGGAAAGTCGAGGCCTTTGGCGATCATTTGCGTTCCGATGAGGATGTCAATCTCACCAACCCGGAAGGCGCCGAGGGTCTCCCGGTAGGCATTTTTGCGGCTCATCGAGTCCGCATCCATGCGCACGATGCGTGCGGTGGGAAAGAGTTTGCGCATGGTGTCCTCAACTTTTTGCGTTCCGACGCCTGAGAAGCGGATTCCGCCGTCGGAGCATTCCGGGCAGGACTTGGGAGCGACTCGGGAGAACCCGCAGATGTGGCAGCTCAGGACGGCGGCATCGCGATGGTAGGTCAGAGCGACGGAGCAATTCGGGCACTGGCAAACATTGCCGCAGGCGAGGCATTGCATGGAGGTTGAGAATCCGCGTCGGTTCAGGAAAAGGATGGTCTGCTCGCGTTTTGCGAGGCGTTCGGTGATGGCGGCGGCCAGCGCGGGCGCCAGCAAGGCTTCCCGGCCTCCCAGCCGCCGCATGTCGAGCACGCGCAGGAGGGGCATTTTGCGGTCGTCCACGCGCAGGGGCATGGTCACCAACCGGTATTTCCCGGTCTGGGCATGGTGCCAACTTTCCAGGGAGGGAGTGGCACTGCCCAGCACAACCGCACAGGGTTCGAGGCGCGCCCGCAATACCGCCAGGTCCCGTGCGTTATAGCGCGGAGTCTCCTCCTGCTTGTAGGAAGTCTCGTGTTCCTCATCCACGATAATCACACCCAGCGAGTCCAGCGGCGCGAAGACCGCACTCCGCGCCCCAATCACAATCCGGGCGCGACCCGAATGAATGCGGAACCATTCGTCCCTCCGCTCCCCCTGCGACAAGTGACTGTGCAGGATCGCCACCCCGACCTCCTCGGAGGAAAACCGCGCCTTGAACCGCTCGACGGTTTGCGGAGTCAGCGAAATCTCCGGCACCAGCACCAGAGCGGATTTCCCCAACCCAAGCACCGTCCGGATGGCCTGCAGATAGACCTCCGTTTTCCCGCTTCCTGTCACCCCATGCACCAGCACAGGCTTCGCATTCTCCGGAGTCATGATTGCGGCGCGGATGGTCTCGAGTGCCTCCTGCTGGTGCTCGTTCAGGGTGAGGTCCTGTGTGGGAATAAAATGTTCTCCCTGGTGTGGGTCGCGCCGAACCGCCAATGACCGGACTTCCGCCCAGCCGCTCCGCGCCAACCCGCGAAACACCGCCACGGACACCCCGGTTTTTTCGCTCAACTGCGCCAGCGGCAACGGCGCAGACCCGCCTTCTCCCGCCAACGCGTGGAGCGCCCCGGCCTGACGCGGAGCGCGGCGCTCGAGCTTTTGCCAGCCCTCATCGTCCGGCACGCGGACGAGCCGGATATGAGCCACCGATTTTTCAGCGACCTCCCCGCTCCGCACGGCCTGCGGGAGGACACAGGCCATGGCCGCCTCGATGGGACTGCAATAGTAATCGGCCACCCACCGCGCAATTTCCATGAGACGCGGACGGATGAGCGGCGCGTCCCCCAGAACCTCGGCGATATCCTTGAGCGCGTGGGCGCTTCCCTCCGCATCGAAGACCTCGATGACCGTTCCCAGCGTCAGCCGCGAACGCAGCGGCACACGCACACGCGATCCGGGTGCCACGCGCTCCCGGAGGGCCACCGGAACCGCATAGTCCAGCGACCGGTCGCCAGCGCGCTCAGGGAGGACGACCGCCACCCTCATTCGCAAAATACGCCGACCGCAGCAACCACCCGGATCATGACGCGCCCGAGCCTTCCCGGCGATGAGCGTAATACTCGAAGCTGTCCACCAGTGCCAGCCAACTGGCCTGGATGATATTGTCGGAGGCACCCACCGTCCCCCAGTTTCTCTCACCGGCCGCAGAAACGACCAGCACGCGGGTGCGGGCCGCCGTCCCTCGGTTCCCATTGACAATGCGCACTTTGTAATCCTGCAGCGAGACTTCATCAATCCACAGATAAAACGGGCGCAGTGCCTTGCGGAGTGCCGCATCGAGGGCATTGACCGGACCGCTCCCCTCCTCGACGGTATATTCCGGAACGCCATTGACCAACAGCTTCACCGTGGCCTCGCAGGGATCCGATCCCTGCCGGGAGTGTCGAAAATGGCAGTGGTATTCCTTGAGGTCGAAGAGAGGCTGGTACCCGCCGAGGCATTTGCGAAGGAGCAGCTCAAAGGAGCCTTCCGCCGCTTCAAACTCAAACCCCCGCGCCTCCGCCTCCTTGATCTCACGCAGGATGGCCGCAACTTCCGGTGAGCCTTTCTCTAGGTCAAAGCCCAACTCCCGCGCCTTGATCAGCACATTGCTCTGGCCGGAAAGATCCGAAATGACGATGGACTGCGCGTTCCCCACGCAGGAGGGCTCGATGTGCTCGTAGGCGTGGGAAAACTTCTGTACCGCATGGACATGCAGCCCGCCCTTGTGAGTGAATGCGGCGGCGCCGACGTAGGGGGCGCGGATATCGCGCGGGACGTTGGCCAGTTCATCCACAAACGCGGAGAGGTCGCGCAGGCCGGACAAATCAGGCACAACGGTGAGGCCCATTTTCAGCTCGAGGTTTGGAATGACGGTGGTGAGGTTGCAATTCCCCACGCGCTCGCCGTAGCCGTTCATGGTGCCCTGCACCTGGGAAGCACCCGCTTCCACCGCCGCCAGCGCGTTGGCCACACCGAGGCCGGAATCGTTGTGGGTGTGGATGCCCACCGCGACGCCGAGCTTCCCGACAACCTCCGCCGTGACCG
Source organism: Terrimicrobiaceae bacterium (assembly GCA_021463905.1). GTDB lineage: Bacteria > Verrucomicrobiota > Verrucomicrobiia > Chthoniobacterales > Terrimicrobiaceae > JAJTZA01. The sequence goes on from JAJTZA010000018.1 coordinate 21,619, forward strand.
CACCCACCACGCCGGGCAGCGATCCCCCGTTTGTGTCGCACAAGACCACGCCATCCGCCCCAGCCTCCGCCGCCACTCGCACCGTGGCCAGCGCGTACTCCGGATCATCGCGAAAGGCGTCAAAAAAATGCTCCGCATCGTAAAACACCTCGCGCCCCTCCCCCTTCAAAAATTGAACGGTGTCAGCAATCATCGCCAGGTTTTCCTCGAGACTCACACCAAAGACATCCGTCACGTGAATCTTCCATGTCTTTCCAACAATGGTCACCACAGGCGTCCGGGCCTCCAGCAACGCCCGCACTTGCGCGTCCGAATCCGCACGCCCCCCCCCGCGCCGCGTCATGCCAAACGCAGCCACCCGCGCATGCTTCCACGAACACTTCGCAGCCTCCTCAAAAAAAGCCGCGTCCTTGGGATTCGATCCCGGCCACCCACCCTCAATGAAATCAATCCCAAAGGCGTCCAGCCGCTCAGCCACCCGCAGCTTGTCGAGGATCGAAAAAGAAATGCCGGTCCCCTGCGTCCCATCCCGCAGGGTGGTATCGTAAAGGCTCACGCGCGTGGTTTTCATGGAGGCCACCATGCCGCATCACCGGCCAAAAATCAATGGATCAATGCCAGGCAGGGGCAGCCAAAAATGTCTGTTGTTCCCGACAAAAATATCTTGCGGCGGAAATGGGAATCTGTAAGAAGTGTCAGCATCCCCTTGGGGAAAATCCCATGCA
>JAJTZA010000019.1 GCA_021463905.1 Terrimicrobiaceae bacterium
CACCCAGGCGTGGAGGTCCGCGTCGAGATAGCGGAAGTCACCATCCAGCCGCACTTCGGAGGTGCTGTGCCCCAAAGGACGGCCTGCCCGCACCTCAAGACCAGCGGCGGCCCACATCGCGGTGAGCGCAGTGGCACTGTCCCCGCAGATCCCCTGGCCATAGCAATTGATCAATTTGATCGGATCCGAGTTGTCGCCGGTTCCTTCGGTTTCATGGAAGACATGGGCACGGACGAAATCATAGATCGTCCAGGCTTTTTGGCTTTGGGAGGCATCGGGGGGGAGGAGGCTTCCCAGCAAGGCGGGCAGTGAAAATGTGTTTGGCCCTGTTTCTGTAGTGATCCATGGTGAGCGGACATCAGCTTCTCCCTGGTTTTCGATGGACAGTGAGACACTGTTGTAAAACGACTGCCGCCACGGGAAAGCCCCTCCTATCGGATCGCGGTACATGGTTTCGTCGCTGGTGCCGCCGATTTGGACGGCCCACACAAAAGGGCTTTCCAGCGTCAGCGCACCGGACGCAGTTACATCCACGGTTTGGAAGTGAACCGGTTCGTTCGCAAACGCTGTGCGCACGGAAAAAACGATTCCAAGTGCTCCAAAACCGCAAATCAGGATGAGCAAATAGCCCGTTTTCATGGCGCTGAAGAAGTACCCGTTGGTTTCACGCAAAACATGCGTTGAACGAGGCGCAGACAAAGATGGAACAATCTGAAGTCCTCATTCTTGGAAAAAAGTCAAAGAATGCTATGCCTGACACGAATGACACGAGGTTAAGAAAAAAGAAGAACGAGCACCCCGCTTGTTGCCTCGGTCTGAAGCCAATGGGACGCTTGTTCTACTTTCCCAGACCACGCTTAATTTCGTGCCATTCATTCCTGACACCATTTCCGGCGACTGCGTCTTGACAACAGGAACATTCCAAAAAATGCCAGTGCAGAAAGCAAAAGCATGTCGGAGCCCGGCTCCGGCACAAAACTCACCTTGATGTCGTCGAAGGTCAGGGAATCCGAGCCGTTCGTTTGATATCCGAAATTGATGCTGTCAAAGGCAAAAAAATCCGTTCCGGTGTGAATGAGTGTTGTCGTCTGATTGTTGATCGTCATAACGATCGTGTTTTCTGAAGACCCCGTGCGCGTGACTTTTAAACTGACCGGATACGCTGTTCCAGAGGTCAGATTTGCGGCGGGTTGTTCCTGTGCATAATCCCCAAGGGAGTTCCCATTGTAGAGTGAATAATAGCCGCTGTTCTTTTTACGTTCATAGATATACATGTAGCCACTCGGATTGTTTCCCAGATTCAACATGGCCAGATAGCCACTGAACGGTTCAACCGTCGCCTGGGCTGTACTGTTACCGTAATAATTTTCGAGTAATTGACTCCCATTTGAACTCATGAGTCCGAAAAACATTCCATTGTAGGACGCTTGGGGATTGGTGGCCGTGAGATTAAAAGTCAATTCAATCGAATCACCCACGGCGAGGTTTTGAAACTGGCTGCGATTATTTGTAAAGTAGGTGATCGTATTTGCGGTGCTGCCGTTCACCGTCAGTCCGGTTGTTTCCGAGAAGGACATGTTTAAATAACCCGATTGGTACCATGTCGTGTCAAACGGCGGGCTGTCAAAAAGAACCGTTGCCGCACGGGCTTTGTGGTTCAAAAGCAAAGCTGCAAGACAAGTCAGGAGAAGAGTGGTTGTTTTCATGGATTGTCGGTCGCTGGTGCGAAGGTTTCAAATTCGCAACAGATTGAGAAAATATCAAAGGTAATTTTACGAACATCGTTTCGTGGATCCCGTATCCGTAAGCTTCCAAATTGAGAACCACGGGCTCAGGCATTCCTCACGGTGACACATTCACAAAGGGAGAGACGCCAAAATAGGTTTCTTCGGTCACGAGGACATCGCGGCTTTGGTGATGCGCGGGCTTGGTCAGGGGGACGCACAGACCCACTTCGTCACCATCGAGAAGTGCGCGGAGCGACCAATCGCCCGCCGTGTCGTTCGAGACTTCAATGGGAGACATCGCGGTGGATTCTCCTCGTGGGTTGACGAGGAACGCATAGGCAAAGGCCTCTCCGTCACCGGGGGGCAGAGCGTGTGTGCGCATCGAAATCTCCAGAACCCATTCACCGTCCCGCCGGATGAGCCTGGCCTCGGTATTCTTCGGATTTCGCGGCAGCCACTGCCATGCGCATGCAATCGGCCCGACCTGCCAGCGTACGGGGACATTGGGGGCGATGCGGCCTTCGGCGCTCTCCATCACCACCTGTTCGCACGCGCCGAGGTGGAAAGCATTGGTGACTGTCTCGGGGAGAGGCCGGGGCGGATGCAGGCCCCAGAAAACCGGCAGCTTCGGAGGGTTTTCATTGGGCTGGGGTTGATGGAGCAGACAGGCACCCAGCACCCGGTGGTCCGCCTGGGTCGCATGGTGGACGCTGACCCCGGACATCTCGTCCCGGAGATAGAGCGTGCGGCGAACATGGGTGTCCTTCCATGCAAGGAAGAGCGGCGTTGCGGAGGGCGCACCGTTTTCTCCCCGCAGCTTGACTCCCAGCGCAAACAATTCTGTCTGGTAACAACTGCGGTGATCCCCGGGCCAGAAGGGCGTCCGTTCCTCCGCTCGGTGTGGCCACCGCCGGTTGCTCAATTGCTGGCGGATTTCCTCCGGCATCGTCCAGCGGCTGGCCGCCCAGCGCACACAGACCGTGCTGGGAAGAGGTTCCGGTTCGAGTCCTTCAAATTCGCGCCAGAAGAGCTGGGAAACGCCAATGTCCGGACCATTGGGCAACAGACGCGGGTCGTAGCAACGCGCGAACGGGCCGATCAATTTGGTGCTGGGCGGGTGATACCAATCGAGCATCTGCGCCCAGAGAATGGTGATGATCTGTTGTACGTGTTGTTGGAACTCCGGTGTCACCCCCGGTGCCTCGGCCAGCAATTCCAGCGCGGAAAGATTGGTGCCTGTGTAGGTGGGACTCAGGTATTCATTGAACGAGTGCAGGACAATTTCCTGCGTCCACTCCACCCAGTCCCAATAGGCCAGCTCGCGGAGGCGCTCGTTATTGGTAAAATGCGCCACGTAGAAAAGCCCCAACATTCGGCGCACGTGCATGTTCGTATAGGCGGTGGAGAAACGCATACCCAGCAGTCCGTGGCCTGCAAGCTCGAAAGCCCGGAGCAGACGATCCCGCAACGCATCGTCCAGCAGTGGGGCGTGGTGGAGCATCACATGCGCAAGCGCGGGCAGAATCATCCCGACAGCATTGGTGTCCACGGCGCGTTCCCAGCCATGCACCCAGAGCCAGTTCCCGTAATCGTAACGGTTGGGATCCACACATTGGTAGTCAAGGAGCCGGTCAATGATGCGAACTCCCAATTCCGGATCCCGACCGGACTCCATGAGGGCCACCGCATATTCCGGTGTCTGCTGTGCCACGATCAGGCCGGGCCGATGCGGCGACGGGCCACAATCCGGACGCTGCCGAATGAGCAGGTGCTCGCGATCAAATGGCTGAATGCCGCCATCCACAGCTTCCAGTGCCAGCTCGAACAGGCGCTGACGGCGTTTTTCACGCATGGAAGCGTGCGGCTCGTTCAAGAACTTCGTGTTCATGTGCATTTGATAAAGTCGGCAGGTTGTAATCGTTTGGCGGAAGTTGCAAAGAAAGGAATCGTGCAGGCGACGGCCTCACCAGGCCAAGTCTGCGCCCGCGCCAACGGCCATGCGTTGCAGGCGGTCCCGCGACACCCTCAAATCCTCCTCAATGCTTTCGCGACCGCCCAGATCGAGACCAAGGTAGCCGGTATAATTTTGCTGTTTGAGAACGCGAAAAAATTCCTCCCAGTCAATCGTCCCCTCGCCAATGGGCAGATGGTCGGCAGTGGAGGGATGGTTGTCCGAGACGTGGATATTGGCGAATTGGCCCTCCAGCTTGGTCAGGGCGAGAGGAATATTCTCGCGCTGTGCGGAAAAATGACCGGTGTCAAAGTTGGCTTTGAAGTTTGGCAACCCGACGTCGGCAATGAGCCGCAGCAGTGAGTCCACTGAACAAATGACCTCCCCGACGCGTGGCTCCATAATGATCGTTCGTCCGTGTTCTGCGGCGATTCCTGCGGTCATCCGGCACGACTCGACAAGAACATCCCACACCCGCTGCCAGGAAAATCCGTCCGGGATGCGGATGCGAAAGCGATCACCAAAAGCGTATTTGCTCCCGACCTGATAGGGTGCCTGTTCCGGGTACTCGACCGGAGGCGCGTAGCTGGCCAGGTGGAGGGTCTCCGCCCCGAGGAAGACACCCAGCTCCGCCGACCGGCGGAAGCGCTCATAGGCCGCGCGGCGCAGGGTGTCATCAAGGCTCACGAGTTCCGGATCCACGGCGCAGAAATTGTGAACCGAGATGCCATGACCATCGAGACGCTTGCGCAGCTCCTCACGATGGTGCCAGACCTGATCGGTCTGCTCGCGCCCCAAACCCTCCATTTCCATATAGCGAAACCCCATCCGCTCGATCTCCGCCAGGGCGCGAAAGTCGTCCTCGATCCTGGGCGGATAGCCGTAACGGAAAATCGTATAGAGATAGGTGATGCTGAGTTTCATGAAATTCGCACGGAACGGAGCTTCAGGTAACAGAAGTCCCCCTCTCTTCCGTGCGCCTCATCCTGCCCACCTCTTCGAGTGACCGTTTTTAATCCGACGGTCTGCAATCCTGCCATCACCCCGTTTTTCCCCTCTCTTTTGTCGTGACTCCATGCCCTCCTCTTCCCCGGAGCCGGTTACGAATCGCAAGCGGCGCGGCGGCCAGCAGGAGCAGCGTTAGAACCGCAGGCTCCGGAACGGTGTATACGAGCTTGATGTTATTAAGCGTCATCGCGTCGCCCATGTTTGTGCCCCCGTATCCAAAATTGATGGTGTCAAACGCAAACAACGTCGCTTCGGTGTCAATCGTGCTGAGGATCGTCGTGCCGTTCAATGTGAAAACGATGGTATTTTCGTCTGCGGCATTTCGGGTGATCATAAACGACCCATTGTAAGTCGTCGCATTGGCTAAATTCAGCGGAGTATTGTGAATCGGACCTCCTCCAAATCGAGAATCCGGATCCCCGGCAGGTTCACTGATGGTGGAACTCGCATAAAGCGAATAAGTAGAATTGCTGGAATTCCGGAATCCGGGAGTGGTTTGCCAACTGGAAGACTGATTTCCCGCATTGGTCATGATGAGGTATCCACTGAAGGGCATGATCTTTGCCTGCTTTGCACCGTTAGTATAATAACCCTGCTCCAACTGATTCCCGCCAGAGTTAAAGAGCCCAAAATTCAGGGATTTGTCAGATGTGTCGCGCGGATTCAGCACAGACAGCGTGAAGGTCAGTTCCAGCGAAGCTCCGACGCTCAGGCTCTGAAATGAACTGCGGTTTTCTGTGAAATACGCCATGACATTGACGGCGTTTGTGTTGTCTGTTTTCCTCAAAGTCATCCCAGTCGTCGGAGAGAATACGACGTTGGCCGTATCCGATGTATTCCCGTCGGGATAGCTCACGAACCACTCGGCGGAGTTGGGAAGGCTTTGGGCTGAGGAAAGCTTTTTATCCGGGTCGTCTCCACCGGAAAGGTAGGACGAATCAAAAACGTCATTCAGCAGGGTAACAGGTGCGGCATTCGTCACCGTGAGACAAAAGGCACACGCAAGGCACGCACCCAGGATTTTCATGGTGGTTTTCATTTTTTGTGGAGTTTTATGATGTGGGATGGAGTGATGTTGTGGAAAGGAATCGAGAAGCAATCATGGGGCGGACGCTCAACCACGGCGCACCATTTCGCACGGGGCGCGTGCTGCGGAACACGGATTCAGCATAGGCTTTGCCGCTGGTGCATGCAGTGTCCATGACACAGAAATCTAACAGTTTTCGTTTCCGCATCCAGTCATATTTTACGAATATCGTTTCGTGAAATCAGGG